>NZ_JBSHAM010000050.1:0-69734 GCF_053611505.1 Amycolatopsis sp. NPDC054798
GCCCCAATGTGGCATTGGGTGCATGCGACGCACCGAACGCCACATTGGGTGCGTCTGACGCACCCAATGCCACATTGGGGCGCTAGCCCCGCCCTCCCAACCGCCACCTCCGCACCCAACTCACCAGGCACCCAGCCCCCTCCCTGCACCCCGATACGAAGCTTCCCTGCGGTCTGAGGGTGGTTGTCAAGGCATCTTTCCCGCCTTGACAACCACCCCCAGACCGTCAGCACAATCAGGCTTCGGGGTGCCCGCCGCCCCACCGGGGCGCAACGTCGCCGCCAGGCGACGAGCCGCCGCCCGCGCCCCCGCAGATTTGTCAGACCCCCGAGCTACCGTGCTCAAGTGGAGTTCGACCAGACCACCCAAGCCACCTACCTCCCCTCGGACCCCCCGAGAGAGGGAGTCCTGGCCCTCTGGGGCGACGAGATCGAGGGAGACACCCCGATCCAGCTAGTCCTGCCCGGCGGCGGAAAATTCGCCCGCACCGAGGTAGTGGCACGCCTCATACCGCTGGCGAACGCCATCCCCCGCCTCCTGGTCGTGCCGGACGAAACCAGCCCCGCCCTCGCAGCCTGGTCGGCAGTGGTCAACGCCGGAGTCAACCTCGTAGCGCGCGGCCGGTTGCGTCCAGCGTCCACCCCGAGCGGCCTAGGCACCTGGCGAGTAGGCCCCCTCGACGCCGCCGACGAGGAACTCCTCCGCGGACTGGCCGCGGCCCTGCCACCCGAAGCACACGCACTACCGCTGTCCGGCGTCAAACGAATCCGCCTGCACTCCCCGGAATCACTGGTTCGAGCAGTATGGGACGCAGCAGCGGACGTCCTGGTCCGCAGCCCGGCCGCGGCAGTCGGCTCTGGCGGGGCGGGATTCGCAGAATCACAACCCACCCTCCTAGACCCAGACGGCGCAGCCTGGCTAGCCGAACTGGAAACCCGCCGCCCGGACGGCGCCCAGCTGCTGCTGAGAATCGAAGCAACAGACGAGGAATTCGCCGGAGTCCTAGCCGTCCGCTCGACCCTCGAACCGAGCCTGGTCGTCGAGGCAGCCACCCTCTGGGACGCCCCCGAAGCAGTCCTGCACCGCCTAGGCGACCAGGTGGAAACACAACTCCTCCTCGGCCTTCGGCGAGGCGCGAGAGCCTGGCCACCACTCGGCCGAATCCTGTCCGAACCAGCCCCCACCACGCTCCCGCTGTCCGACGACGAGGTAGTCGACCTGCTCGGCACCGGTGCCCGCGACCTCGGCGGAGCAGGCATCGAAGTCCTGTGGCCCAAAGATCTTTTCGCCGGAGAAGTCCGCGCGAAGGCGAGCGTCACGCAAGCCCCGGCGAGCGAATCCGGTCCCGCGTTCCCGCTCAACGGCCTGCTGGAATTCCGCTGGCGGCTCAGCCTCGGCGGCAGCGAACTCACCGACGAGGAAGTAGCCGCGCTCGCTGAAGCCAAACGTCCGCTGGTCCGGCTCCGCGGCCAGTGGGTGAAACTCGACCCAGCCCTGCTGGCGCGCATGCGGGCCCGGCGTTCGCGCCTGACCGGGGCCGAGGCATTGGCCGCCGCGCTGACCGGCGAGCTGGAGGTCGACGGCGAACGGGTCGAATTCGCCCCGCAGCCAGCCCTGTCCGGTCTCGCCGAACGCCTGCGCGAACGAGACCCCGCACCCATCGGGGAACCACCCGGCCTCACCGCCACCCTGCGCCCGTACCAACGAGCCGGACTGGGCTGGCTCGTCGCCATGACCGACCTGGGCCTCGGGGCCTGTCTCGCCGACGATATGGGACTGGGCAAGACAATCCAGCTCATCGCCCTGCACCTGCACCGGCGCGCCCAAGCCGCCGGACCGACCCTCGTGCTGTGCCCGACGTCGCTGCTGGGCAACTGGGAACGCGAGTTCGGCAAGTTCGCGCCGGACGTGCCGGTGCGCCGCTTCCACGGCGGCGGAAGGCACCTCGACGACCTGGCCCCGGACGAGGTCGTGCTCGCCACGTACGGCGTGCTGCGCCGGGACCGGGAGCTGCTGTCCGAAGTGGACTGGGGCATGGTCGCCGCGGACGAGGCGCAGCACGTCAAGAACCCGTTGTCCGCCACGGCGAAAGAACTCCGGCAGGTGCCCGCGGCGGCCCGTGTGGCGCTCACCGGCACGCCGGTGGAGAACCGGCTCACCGAACTGTGGTCGCTGCTCGACTGGACCACGCCGGGGCTGCTCGGCCCGCTGGAGAAGTTCCGGCGCACCGTGGCGCGGCCGATCGAACGGGACCGGGACGAGACGGCCACCGGAAGGCTCGCCGCGACGGTCCGGCCGTTTCTGTTGCGCCGCCGCAAAACCGACCCGGACATCGCGCCGGAACTGCCGCGCAAAACCGAGACCGACCGGTACGTCCCGCTCACCGCCGAGCAGACCACGCTGTACGAGGCGGTGGTGCGGGAAAACCTCGCGCAGATCCGGGAAGCCCAGGGCGTGCAGCGGCGCGGCCAGGTGCTGAAGCTGCTCACCGAACTCAAGCAGATCTGCAACCATCCGGCGCACTACCTCAAGGAAAGCGCCGGCGCGCTGAGCGGGCGGTCGGGCAAGCTCGCCGCGTTCGAGGAACTGCTGGACGTCATCCTCGACGAGGGCGAGAGCGTGCTGGTGTTCAGCCAGTACGTGCGGCTGTGCCGGCTGCTGGAGCGACGGCTCGCCGAGCGCGGGCTGCCCACCGCGCTGCTGTCCGGCGAGATCGGGCCGAAGCAGCGCGACGAGATGGTGGCCGCCTTCCAATCCGGCGAGGTGCCGGTGTTCCTGCTGTCGCTCAAGGCAGGCGGCGTCGGGCTCAACCTCACCCAGGCCACGCACGTGATCCACTACGACCGCTGGTGGAACCCGGCGGTGGAGGACCAGGCCACCGACCGCGCGTACCGGATCGGGCAGGACCGGCCGGTGCAGGTGCACCGGCTGATCGCGGAGGGCACGCTGGAGGAACGCGTCGCCGCGGTGCTGGAAACCAAGCGCGGGCTGGCCGACGCGGTCGTCGGGGCGGGGGAGGACTGGATCACCGAACTGTCCGACGACCAGCTCGCCGACCTCGTCCGGCTCGGGAGCGGCTGATGCCGCCGCGGCGGACGTTCGGGCGCCGGTGGTGGGGCCGGGCGTGGGTGGAGGCGCTGGAGCAGCGCGCCAAACTGGACCCGAACCGGCTGCCGCGCGGGCGGACGTACGCGCGCAAAGGCGTCGTGGACCAGCTGGAGATCAGCGCGGGCGAGATCACCGCGTGGGTGCGGGGAAGCCGCCCGGACCCGTACCGCGTCGCCATCCGGATGCGCGAGTTCAGCGCGCGGGAATGGGAAAAGCTGCTCGACGTCGCCGGACGGCGGCTCGGGCACGCGGCCGCGTTGCTCGACGGGGAGCTGCCGGAGGAACTGGCCGTCCAGTCCCGTGAGGCCGGGGCCGATCTGCTGCCCGGTCCTGGCGATCTGCGGCCGCGCTGTTCCTGTCCGGACAGCGCGAATCCGTGCAAACACGTGGCGGCGGTGTACTACCTGGTCGCCGACGAGGTGGACGCCGATCCGTTCGTGCTGTTCACCCTGCGCGGCCGGGGCCGGGACGCGGTTTTGGCTCAGCTGCGGGAAATGCGGACCCCCAGCGCTGCGCGCCCGGCTCGCGCGCCGGAGGTCGGCCTGGCCCCGAAAAAGGCGTACTCGCGCCGGATCGCCCCGCTGCCGCCGTTGCCCGCGGTCCCCGGCGAACCCGGCCCGCCCGCCGTGCTCGACCTCGACCCGCCCGCCCGCACCGGCCTGACGTCGGCCGCGCTCACGGCGCTGGCCGCGGACGCCGCGTCGCTCGCGCTCGACCTGCTGCACACGCGGGATGCCTTGGCGGACTTGACTTTTGCCGAGGATCTGGCCCGTCGCGCGGCCCGGCCGGGCGCGGACGTGTTCGGGTTGGCCGCTGCCGCCCAGGTCGCGCCCTCGGAGCTGATCGTGTCGGCGCAGGCGTGGCGGGAGGCGGGCCGGAGCGGGCTCGCGGCGCTGCGAGACGTGTGGAGCCCCGGCCCCGGGGCTTTGGCGGCGGCAGGTGCGGAGCTGGCGGAATTGCCGGGGGAGGTGAAGGTATGGCGCAACCGCGTCACGGCCGGGCCGGTGCAGCTCCGGTACGGACAGGACAGCCGGTGGTACCGCTTCGTGCGGGTCGCGGGGCAATGGTGGCCGGACGGGCCTCCGGCCGAGCAGCCGGTCGATCTCGCCTACCCGGCGGAGAGCTGAGTCACTTACGCAGAGTGAAACGAGACGGTCCGTCTCGTTTGGTGCTACGGTCGGCCGCATGACGAGAACATGGGTGATCACCGGAGCGGGCCGGGGACTGGGCCGGGCGCTGACGCTGGCCGCGGCGGAAGCGGGCGACCGAGTGCTGGCGACCGTCCGGACGGAGGGCAGCGCGCCGGAACACCGGAACGTTGTGGAGCACGTGCTCGACGTGCGTAACCGGGCGGCGGCGCGGGAAACCGTGCAGCGGGCAGTGGCCGAGTTCGGCCGGCTGGACGTCGTGGTGAACAACGCCGGGTACGGGCTGGTCGGCATGGCCGAAGAGATAAGCGAGGACGAAGCGCGGGACATCCTGGAGACGAACCTGCTGGGAGCGTTGTGGCTGACCCAAGCCGCGCTGCCGGTGCTGCGTGAACAGCGGTCGGGCCACGTCGTGCAGATCTCCTCGGTCGGCGGCGCCGGTTCGGTGCCGGGATTCGGGCTGTACAGCGCGAGCAAATGGGGGCTGGAGGGAATGAGCGAGGCGATCGCGCAGGAGGTCGCGGAGTTCGGCGTGCGGGTGAGCATCGTCGAGCCGGGCGGGATGGACACCGAATGGGCGACCGGCAGCATGCGGTTCGCCGCTCCGGACCCGGCGTACGACGGGCTGCGCGAGCGGATGTTCGGCACAGCGACCGTGCCGTGGGCCGCAGACGGCACCGGCGGCGGCACCCCGCCCGCGGAGATCGCCGCCGAGATCCTGCAGCACGTCAACGATCCCGCCGACCAGCGGCTGCGTGTCCTGGCGGGTGCTGATGCCCCCGCTATGGTCGCGACCGCGCTGTCGGGCAGGCTGACGGATTACCGTCAGGACAAGCGTTTCTCGGACGCGGAGAGCTGACATGGCGCGCGCCAGCACCCGAGCCCGCGTGCACGCCGCGGTGCTCTCCCTCGCCGCCGAGGCCGGTTTCGGCGGTCTCACGATGGAGGGCATCGCGGCCCGCGCGGGCGCCGGGAAGCAAACGCTGTACCGCACGTGGTCGTCGCCCGCCGCGGTCCTGCTCGACGCGCTGCTGGAGCAAAGCCTGGACGCTTCCGGCGAAGTCGCCGTCCCCGACACCGGCGATCTTCGCGCCGACCTGGAAACCTTGGTCCGCGGCATGATCGCCGAACTGACCGATCCCGCCTCGGACCGGTTGCTCCGCGCGGTGACCGCCGAGCTGCAGACCGATCCAGCGATCGGCACCGAAGTCCTGGACCGGCTGCTGGGCCCGCAGCTGCGCGCGATCGCCGACCGCCTGTCCAGCGCCGGGGTCGAAGATCCGGAGGACGGCGCGGAACTGTTGCTGGGCCCGGTTTTCCACCGCTGGCTGCTGCGCACCCGGCCGTTCACCGAGGACTGGCCCGTCGCTCACGTGGAAAGGGTGCTGCGCGCGGTGTCGTTCGGCGGCTAGCGTTGCCCGCGTGGCGAAAGAGACCGTGTACCGCAGGGCGCTCGACCGGGTGGAAGGCTTCCGGCGTCCCGCGCAACCCGACGACGAAGCAGGGTTCGAGGTCTGGGCGGTGCTCGTCGAGGCTGATTCGGCGTTCGCAGGGCTGCTGACCACTGCGGTGAACCACGGCGGGTTCGATTCAGCGCAGCTGGCGCATGTCAGAAGCTCTCTCGAGCAGATTCACCCCCCGCCGGGCCGCTTGGCGAAATGGCGGGAAGTCCTTCGCAGCGCGATGTCCGAGGTGGAGTCCGGCTCCGGCAGGTGGGCGCGGGAACGCCCGCTCATGCTCGATCTCTGCCGAGCCTGGAAAGCCGACCTCGAAACCCGCGGCCTGGTGCGAAACGCCGTCGTTGAGCTGGATCCGGAGTCAGCGTCGGAAGGCAGCTGGAACTGGTTCCTCTCTTTCGACCTCGACGGCGCCGAGTTCGAAGCCCTGGTGATCCAAGACCTTTCCGGTGCCGCGTTCGAAGACGGCACCGGGCTCTTCGACGATCACGTCAAGCTCGAAGACATCCCCGCCTACCTCGAACGCAGGCTGAAGCAGCCCCGGTCAACTGCCGGCTGACTCGGTTCCCCGAAGCTCCACGCAACATCCGCCGTCGTGCGGCGCGACCCGGGCCGTCGACACTCCCGGCACCTGCAGCCCTTCCACCACCCCGCTCAAGAACCGGTCGGTCATCCCGCACACCAGGTCCGGCGCGCGCTTCGCCAGCGGCTGGAACGGGCAGTTCCGCAGCCGCAGGCACGCCGGCGTCTCGCGGTTCGGCTCGAATCCGTGCCGGGCCAGCACCGCGCTCGTCAGGGTCAGCCCGCGCTCCGTGCCCAGCCGCCCCGGCCGGGAGCGTTCGCGTTCGGCGGCACCGGCTTCGGAACCGTGCCGTCCGGCCTCGCGCAGGGCGGCGTCCCGCGCCGGTTCCCCGGGGGCCGCCGAGGCGACCGCGTCCACCAGGATCGCGGCCAGCACGTCCGGCTGCCGGGGAGGGATGGTGATCGCGAAGTCGGTCGCCGCGGGTTCGTAGACCTTCGGGGCCCGGCCTACTTTGCGGACGCCGCCGACGGTCTCGTAGCGGGCGCGCAGGAGGCCGGCCGTCACGAGTTTGTCCAGGTGGAACGCGGCCAGCTTGCGCGAGATGCCGACCGCCGCGGCCGCCTCCTCGCGCGTCACGGGGCGGCCGGCGCCGCGGATGAAGGCGTACATCCCCCGGCGCAGGTCCTCGTCCAGCGCGGCTACCGCGCGGATGGTCGCCAGGTCACTCGTCACACATCCACGATAACGCCCAGCAAGGTTCTCCGAACCCGCTACCTGGCTTGTTCACCTGGTCACATTGACTCGGCCAGGCGATAAGACCAAGATTTGTAGGCGAAACCCTGTTCTGCCAGCTCCGAAGGCCGAGGATCGCCCATGCAGTCGTCCGGAACCGCCCTGCGCGTCGTCCACGAGCCCGTTCCCGGCTTCGACCTGGCGGCTGCCGAAAGCGCAGCGGGGGACTTCCTGCGTGCGCTCGGAGTCAGCCTCGACTCGGAGAGCCTGCGCGGCACTCCCGGCCGGATGGCGCGCGCGTACGCGGAGCTGTTCACGCCCCGCGCGTTCGACCTCACCACGTTCCCGAACGACGAGGGCTACGACGAGCTGGTGCTGGCCCGCGGCATCCCGGTCCGCTCGGTCTGCGAACACCACCTGCTGCCCTTCATCGGGGTCGCGCACGTCGGGTATCTGCCGGGCGAGCGGATCCTCGGGCTGTCGAAGCTGGCGCGGGTCGTCGAGCATTTCGCGTGCCGTCCGCAGGTGCAGGAACGGCTGACGAAGCAGATCGCGGGCTGGCTCGGCGACCAGCTGTCGCCGAAGGGCGTCGGCGTGGTGATCGAGGCCGAGCACACCTGCATGACGCTGCGCGGCGTCCAGGCGACCGGGTCGTCCACGGTCACGTCCACCCTTATGGGCACGCTCCGCGAGGACGCCCGGTCGCGTCAGGAGTTCTTCTCGTTGACCGGGGTCAACGCCTGAGCGCGGGCCCAGTCGAGCCGGGCCCAGTCGAGAAAGTGCTCGACGCCGCGCACCACGTGCGTGCTGCGGATCGACGGGAACACGTCGAACGCGTGCTGCGCGCCGGCTAGTTCCGCGTACGCCACCGGATGGGCGGATTTGGCCCGCAGCCGGGCGACGAACTCGCGCGCCTCGGCGACCGGCACGAGCGAATCGTGCTTGCCGTGGATCACGAAGAACGGCGGCGCGTCCTCGGCGATCCGGTCCATCGGGGACGCCGCGAGGTAGTCGTCCAGCCGGTGCTCCGGTGCGAACACCCGCCGCGCCATCAGGCTTTCCAGGCGGTACCGGCTTTCCTCCTCGCCGGTCGACGCGGCGATGTCGTACACGCCGTAGTGCGGCACGCAGGCCTGCACGCTCGTGTCCGCCTCTTCGAAACCCGGCTGCAGCGCCGGGTCGTTCTGGCTCAGCGCGAGCAGCGCGGCCAGGTGCCCGCCCGCCGAACCGCCGGTGACCGCGACGAAGCGCGGGTCGCCGCCGTATTCGGCGATGTGCTCGCGGATCCAGGCGAGCGCTTGTTTGGCCGCCACGATGTGCGCCGGCCAGCGCGACGCGGGGGAGAGCGGATAGTTGATCGCCACGCAAACCCAGCCGCGGCGGGCGAGGTGGCGCATCAGCGGCAGGCCCTGCTGTTCCTTGTTGCCGATCGTCCACGCTCCACCGTGGATCTGCAGCAGCACCGGCGCGTCGCGGACTGTCTCGCGCGGACGGTAGACGTCCAGCAGAAAGCGTTTGCCGCCAGGGGCGTAGGCGACATTCCGGTCGCGCACGACGTCCGGCTCGTGCATCCGGAACGGCGTCATCAGCCGTGCCCATGGCGTCGAGAAGTCCGAAGGGTTCTCCAGCTGGTCCCGGTAGTCCTCGCCGAGCGCTTCGACGAGCGCGGCCTCGACCTCGAGGCGCGCCTTCAGCGAGGTCGCGATGAGCGAAGCGAAACCGGCCGCGGACAGCCCGGCCAAAGCCAGTCCGATCCGGTCGCTGGGGCGGCGCAGCCCGCGGCGCGCGACGTGCTGCACGGTGTCGGCCGCGGTGAGCGCGAGCAGGTGCGGCGCGAGTTCGCCGGTGAGCCAGCCGGCGAAGAACACCGGGATCGAGGTCGGCCGCGGTTTCGGCGGCCGCAGAGCGAGCGCGGCGAGGCCGAGCTGTGCTGCCCGGCGGGTCACGAAGTCCGGTTTCACCTGCCCGATGCTACCTCCGCCGAGCGCCCCGGCCAGGGTTCTGCCTTACCCTGGCAGACATGCAGCGACTGAGCGGGCTGGACGCGAGCTTCCTCTACCTGGAGACGCCCTCGCAGGTCTTGCACGTCTGCGGCCTGCTCGTCCTCGACGGCTCGACCATGCCCGGCGGCTACACCTTCGGAGAGTTCAAGCGCCGCCTCGCCGAACGGGTCGCGCTGATCCCGGCGTTCCGCCGCAAACTCCACAATCCGCTGTGGAACCTGAACCATCCGGTGTGGGTCGAGGACGAGGACTTCGACCTCGACAACCACGTGCACCGGATCGGCCTGCCCGCGCCGGGCGACGACCGCGAACTCGCCGAGCTGTGCGCGCACATCGCCGGACAGCGGCTCGACCGCGCGCATCCGCTGTGGCAGTGCTACGTGATCGAGGGCCTGCCGGACGGACGGCTCGCCGTGCTGCTGAAAATGCACCACGCGAGCGTCGACGGCGTCGGCGGAGCGAGCCTGATCGGCTATCTCGCCGGGTTCGAACCCGACGCGCCGCTGCCGGAGCTGCCCGCCGGCGAGCAGCACAACGACGGACTCCCGACCCGGTTGCGGCTGCTGCGCGAGAGCGCCGATTCGCTGCTGCACCGGCCGTTCGAGATCGCCCGGTTGCTGCCGGAGCTGCTTGAGCTGGTCCCGCGATGGCTCGGCAAAGCTTTGCGCGGCAAGGGAATGCCGGTGCCGTTCACCGCGCCGAGGACTTCGCTGAACGGGACCATCACCGGACACCGTTCGGTCGCGTTCGCGCAGCTGGACCTTGACGCGGTGAAGCAGGTGAAGAACGCGTTCGGCGTCACCGTGAACGACGTGGTGCTGGCGCTGGTTTCCGGCGCGCTGCGGCAATTCCTGCTCGGCCGCGGCGAATTGCCGGGGGATCCGCTGGTGGCGACGGTCCCGGTGTCCGTGCACGAGCGCACGGAACGCGATCGCGGCAGCAACCGGGTGTCCGCGTTTTTCGCTTCGCTGCCCACGCATTTGCCGGACCCGGCGGCGCGGGTGTTCTTCCTGGCCGAGGCGAACCGGCGGTCGAAGGACCACCATTACGACATCGACGCGGACATGCTCGCGGACTGGGCGCAGTTCTCTCCGGCGACGGTGTTCGGGTTGGGCGTGCGCGCGTATTCGGCGCTGCGGCTGGCCGAACGCCATCCGGTGGTGCACAACCTGATCATCTCCAACGTTCCTGGGCCGCCGATGCCGCTGTATCTGCTGGGCGCCCGGATCACCGGGCTGTACCCGCTGGGGCCGGTGTTCCACGGGGCGGGGCTCAACATCACGGTGCTGTCCAATGACGGCAAGGTGGGCATCGGGTTGCTGGGGGCCAAGGAATTGGTGAAGGATTTGTGGCCGCTGGCGGACGCGTTGCCGGAGGCGCTGGACGAGCTGAGCAAGGCCGCGCCGGTTTAACGACGGCGTTTCTTCGCCGTGTGCGGGATGTCGGCGAATTTCAGTGTGGCGCGCAGGCTGCGAACCGCTCGGTCCAAACGCAGCAGTGCGACCTGGGAGAGCGTGAACAACTCGTCCACGTTCCACGCCCGCCCCGCAGCCGCGAGCACGACCGTGTCCGGCGCGCCGCCCAGCATCCGGCCAGGGTCCAATGTGGACACTTTGTCGGCCAGCTGTGCCAGCGCTTCCGGTTCGTCGTGCAGGGCCTCGGCGGACACGAGTGCCTGGGTGTAGAGGTGGCTTGCCGCGGTGGCGCGGCCCAGCCATTTGACGTGGATCAGCTCGTCGCCAGGTCCCAGCAGATCGCACAGTTCGAACCGGGGATGCAGGGGCGTGCTCGCGAAATCCTTGTCCAGGCACAGATATCCCGGTTCGAGAGCGGCGACCCGCTGACAGTACCGATGCTCGTCATCGGGCTGGCCGCTCGGTTTCCACGTGACTTCCGGCCAGACATGCTTGCGCGCCAGCAGATCCCGCACCTGATCCCGCATCTGCTCGACATAAGTCTCGCCGATCCGGTACCAGCGGGACTGATGGAAGACGTATCGAGTGTGCTCGACAGTCGTCTCGAACACCAGCCAGCGGGCGGCGGGCAGCGGGGCTCCGGTGGGTTCCGTGCCCGCCTCGTCGGCGCAGGTCGTGATGCGGCCCGCGCGCAGGGCTTTCAGCCGCCGCTCCACGGGAATTCCGCTGAGGCGCGTGGTCAGGTGCTCGAGTTCGAGGCGGCCGGGCACGTGGATCGGGCCGCCGGGGCCGAGGCCGGCGACGCGGAACGAACCGGCGTTCTCCGCGTCGTTCGCGGCGCTGGACGGCCACGCCAGGCCGAGCGCGTCGCTGCCGCCGAGCGCTTCGGCGAGCTGTCGTTCCAGTTCGGGCACCAGCGGGTGATGCCGGTCCATCGGACGGGTCTGGGAAATGAACCGCAGTGCGGAATCCTCGTCCGGTTCGTCGACCACGGCTCCGACCGCGTCGAGATCGGCCAGGAACGCTTCGGGATCCTTGGCCAGCGGAGCCCACAGCGAGGTGCCGACGCGGATGCGGTAGCGCTTGCCGGTCACCCGGCCGTAGGTGAGGTCGGTCAGGTCCGCGGAACCGGCGAGCCGGTGCACGAGATCGCCGTACGGTTCGAGCCGGAACGCGGACAGCTCGCCGCCGCCGGGAATGGAGATCTGCGTGGCCCGCGCGGAAACGTCCAGCGCGGCGCTCGCGACGAGCCCGAGGTCGAACGGGTCGAGCCGGCGGATTCCGAAGCGCAGCCCGAAACCCTGCTCGACGTGTTCGTCGTTGAGCACGAGATGTCCCGCGCCCCAGGTGACCGCGTAGGTCCACGGCGGACGCGGGACGAGCAGCACGGCGAACGGCAGTGTCGAGGGCAGGTCGAGCGGCCCGCCGCCGAGCGCTTCGGCGTGCTGCAGCCACTGCGGGGCCTCGGTGCGGAACGCACCCGCGACCAGCCGGGCGCGCGTGCCGGGCAGGTCGACCGGGCGGTCGGCGCTGATCTGCTCGGGGGAGAGCGGGGTCAGCAGGTCGGTTTCCGCCGCGGAACCGTCGAGGCGGAAGAGGGACGCCGGACGGCTGGGGGCAGGCATGACCACCACCGGAGGACGGAATTCCAGGACGTCCGATCAGCCTAGGTGGCGCGGCGGTCCGGCCGGTTAATCACGGAGCGCGAATGGCGTGCGGAATGGTGAAATTTCGTTGAATCACCCATTCTCAGGACGCGGGCACGGCCGATGATAGGGTTTCCTTTCGAGATGCGCCAGAGCGGGTTTTGCGAGGCAGGGGAACCGGAAGGTGATCTCGCGATGGCCGTTTACTGGACGCGGAATTGCGTTTTCGATAAATCGTCCGGCGGTGCCGAAAGAACCTGTTCGCCGGTCAGGGCTGGGCTGTCCGGGGCGCTGTCTCCGCGTTTCGGTGACGCTCGGTGAGTAATTCGGTGCACGGGCCTCGCGGCGAATGGGCTAGCCGGGTCGGCGGCCGTTCGCGGGACGGTTCGCGCTGCCGCGCGTGCCCGACTACCCTGGCCGAGTCGTTTCCGGTCGGCCCGCCTGCGGGGGCAGCATGATGACAGTCCCGATGTTCGCGCACGGCGACCGTCTCACGCGTCGGGACCTGGAGACGATCTCGGATGAACGCCGCCGGTACGAGCTGGTGGACGGGACGCTTCTGGTGAGCCCGTCCCCGCGTCCGCTGCACCAGCGGGTGGTCGCGCGCCTCCTCGCCGCGCTGACCCCGCTGTGCCCTGCCGACTGCGAGGTCCTGCCCGCGCCGGTGGACGTGGTGCTCGACGAGTTCACCGTGATGATCCCGGACGTCGTGGTCGGGCGGCGCGAGACGTTCACCGAACGCGCGCTGGTCGGCGTCCCGGTGCTGGCGGTCGAGGTGGTCTCGCCGTCGAGCAGGCACATCGACCGGTTCCTCAAACCGGCCCGGCTCGCGCTCGCGGGCTGCCCGTACTACTGGGTGATCGAGCCGAACGAGCCGGCGGTGAGCTGCTTCCGCCTGGTCGAAGGCGAGTACGTGCTGGACGGGGAGGCTTCGGGCGACGACGTGGTGCGGCTGGAGCTGCCGTACCGGCTGGAGCTTCGGCCCGCGGATTTGGTGTCGACGTACTAGGGGGTCGTGAGTGGCAATGCCGGTTAGAACCGGCATGAACACGCACGAGACCCAGCCCTAGGCCGAATCCGCGATCCTCCCCTGCCCGGCCACGGCCGCCTGCACCGAAGTGCACGCCGCCATCAACGCCGCCACGAACTGATCGGCCGCAAACACACACGCGGTATGCCCGGCCGGAATCTCATACGTCGCCGCCCCAGAAATCCGCCGCGCCAAACTCCGCTGATGCGCGGGCGCGATGAACCCGTCCCTCGAAGTCACCACGACCGCCGCGGGCAGGTCGAGCGTGTGCAGCCACGGCGTCGAATCGAAGCGGCCGATCTCGTCCAGTGCCACCGCGATCGCCCACGGGCTGGTCGACCGGAATTCCTCCAGCGCCCACCGGTGGTCCTCCAGCCGGGCGAGGCGTTCGCGGCGGGGTTCGCCGGGGACCAGTCCGATGCGGGCCTGGTCGCGCAGCAGGTGCAGGGTGCGGCCGAACAGGTCGAGCGCCACGCGCTGCCGGAGGCCGCGGCGGAAGTTGCTCGCCGTCGAGCACAGGACCAGGCCGGTGACGCGGTCCGGGAAGCGGCGGGCGGTCAGCTGGCCGACCATGCCGCCCATCGAGTAGCCCGCGACCAGGAACCGGTCGATGCCCAGCGCGTCCGCGACCGCGACCACGTCTTCCGCGCAGTCTTCGAGGCTGAACTCGTGCGAGCGGATGCCCTGGCCGTGCCAGCGCTGGTCGAACACGACGACCCGGTGATTCACCGACAGCCGCTTCAGCGCCGGGTACCAGGTGAGCAGCCCGGTGCAGGCGACCGAGTGCAGCAGGATCACCGCGGGCGCGTGCCGGGGCCCGATGTCCACCACGACCGTCTGGCCGCGATCGGGCAGGGAGAGCGGCTGAGGGTCGGGGACGCCCGCGGTGGGCGGGATGGTCGCGAGTTTCCGCGTCGCTTGCCAGCCGACGTCGCCCAGCGCTGATTTGAGAACTTGTTCCGCACCCACGTCGGCGTGCCGCCCCTCTCCGCTTCGTGGTCGATCCGCAGCCCGGCAAACGGTCTTGGGGGTTGCCGAGCCAGCCCATACCGGCTAAAAATAGAACGTGTTCCACCTAGGTGGAGGGAGACCGGAGTGGACTTCACCCCCGACGATACGCAGGGCGAGATCACCTCGCTCGCCGCGCAAGTGCTCGGGAAGGCCGACGAGCCCGCGGACCAGTGGCGAGCGCTGGCCGACGCGGGCCTGCTCGCCCTGCCCCTGCCCGCCGACCTCGGCGGCGACGGGCTCGGCGTCGACCATGTCGCCCCGGTGCTCACCGAGGTGGGCCGGGCCGCGGCGGCTGTGCCGGCGTACGCCGTGCTGGCGCTCGGCATCCTGCCGATCGAGGCGCTCGGCACCCCGGCGCAGCGCGCCGAGTTCCTCCCGCCCGCAGCGGCGGGGGAGACCATTCTCACTGCCGCCTTGCACGAGCCGTCCGCACCGCTGACCTCCATCCCCGGGACCAGCGGTGCGGCGGCGGACGGCGCTTGGGCGGTGACCGGCGTCAAGACGCACGTGCCGTACGCCGCCGAAGCCGCGCGGATTCTCACGCCGATCGCGTTGCCGGGCGGTACCGGTGTCGCGCTGGTAGATCCGCACGCCGACGGCGTCGAAATCCTGCCCGCCTACAACGCGGCCGGGACGCCGGAATACACCGTGCGGTTCGACGGCGCCCGGGTGAACGAAGCCGACTTCCTGCGCGACCGCACCGCCGGGCACGCGTTGCAGACACTGCACCGCTACGCCTTGGCGGGCGCGCTGGCGCTCGGTGACGGACTGCTCGCGGGAGCGTTGGCGCTAACGGCCCAGCACGTCGGCGAGCGCACGCAATTCGGCCGTCCGCTGGCGACTTTCCAAGCGGTGGCCCAGCAAATCGCGGACGTCTACGTCGCTTCCCGCACCGTGCACCTGGCCGCGGTGTCGGCGGTGTGGCGGCTGGCGTCCGGATTGGACGCGGACACCGAGCTGGACATCGCGGCGTACTGGCTGACCGAAGAAGCGCCGTCCGCGCTGGCGGTCTGTCATCACCTGCACGGCGGCGTCGGCGTCGACCGCACCTATCCGCTGCACCGGTATTCCTCGGCGATCAAGGACCTCGGCCGCGCGGTCGGAGGAGCGGCGCACCGGCTCGGCCGGCTGGGCGAACGAGTGGCGGGATGAGCATGCACATCGAACTGACGGCCGCGCAACAGGAACTGCGAGCGCGGCTGCGCGAGTATTTCGCGGGCCTGCTGACCGCCGACGAGCGCCGGGCCTTGCTGCGGGAGCGGCACGGGCAGACCTACCGCGACGTCGTGCGCCGGATGGGCCGCGACGGGAAGCTCGGCGTCGGCTGGCCCAAGGAGTACGGCGGCGGCGGTTTCGGCGAGATCGAGCAGCACATCTTCGTGGACGAAGCGGCCCGCGCGGACGTCCAGCTGCCGTCGGTGACCTTGCAGACGGTCGGGCCGACGCTGCAGGCGTTCGGCACCGAGGAACAGAAAGCCCTTTTCCTGCCGAAGATTCTGGCCGGGGAAGTGCATTTCGCCATCGGGTACACCGAACCGGAAGCCGGGACGGACCTCGCCTCGCTGCGGACGCGCGCGGTCCGCGACGGCGACGAGTACGTGATCAACGGCCAGAAAATCTTCACCACCGGCGGCCACGACGCGGACTACGTGTGGCTCGCGGTGCGCACCGACCCGGACGCTCCGAAGCACAAGGGCATCTCGATCCTCATCGTGGACACCCGGGACCCCGGCTATTCGTGGACGCCGATCATCACCTGCGACGGCGCGCACCACGTCAACGCGACGTTCTACGAAGACGTGCGGGTGCCGGCGAACATGCTGGTAGGAGAGGAAAACCGCGGCTGGCGGCTGATCACCACGCAGCTCAACCACGAGCGCGTGATGCTCGGCCCGGCCGGGCGGATCGGCGGTCTGCACGACCGCGTGTGGGCGTGGGCGGCGGAGCGGAAGACCCAGGACGGCACGCCGCTGCTCGACCTTCCGGACGTGCGTGCGGTGCTGGCCGAGACGTTCGCGGTCGCGCGGGTCAACGAACTGCTGAACTGGCAGGTCGCGGCGGCCGCGGCGGACGGGTCGGTCGAGATCGCCGACGCCTCGGCGACGAAGGTGTTCGCCTCCGAGCGGATCCAGCGGATCGGGCGGCTGCTGGAGGAGCTGGTCGGGCGGCACGGCGACCTCGCCGACCCGGACACCGCGGAGCTCGCCGAATGGCTTGACGTGCTGGCGAAACGGAATCTGGTGCTGACGTTCGGCGGGGGCGTCAGCGAGATCCAGCGCGAACTGATCGCCTCCGCCGGACTGAAACTGCCGAGGGTGCCGCGATGACGATCGAGGAAGCCGCCGCGAAAATCGCCGCACAGGGCGAAAGCGCGCCGAGGTATGCGCGCGATCCGGTGAACCAGGCGATGGTGAACAACTGGGTCGAGGCGATCGGCGACGCCAACCCGGTCTACACCGACGCGGAGTTCGCCGGCGCGAGCGTCCACAAGGGACTCGTCGCGCCGCCCGCGATGGCGCAGGTGTGGACCATGCCGGGCCTGCACGGCGTGCGCGGGAGCGACGATCCGCTCGCCGCGATCATGAAAGTGTTGAGCGAAGCCGGGTTCACGTCCATTGTGGCCACCAACTCCGAGCAGACTTATCACCGCTATCTGCGGTCCGGCGAACACGTTTCGACCACGAACGAGCTGAAGGACGTCACCGGCCCGAAGCACACCGGGCTCGGCGAGGGCTGGTTCGTGACCACCCGGACGAACTGGTACGTCGGCCGGGAATTGGTGGCGGACATGGTGTTCCGCGTGCTGATGTTCCGTCCTCGCGAACCGGAACCGCCTCCGTCGCCGGTGCTGCGTCCGGTGGTCAGCCACGACACCCAATTCTTCTGGGACGGTCTCCGTGAAGGCGAATTGCGCATCCAGCGCTGGGGCGACGTACTGCGGCATCCGCCCGGTCCGATGCCGCCGGACGGATCGCTCGACACGGTGCCGGACTACGTCGTCGCCAGCGGGCGCGGCACGGTTTACAGCTTCGTCGTGCACCACCATCCGGCGGTGCCGGGCAAGAAGCTGCCGTTCGTGGTCGCGCTGGTCGAACTGGAGGAAGGCGTGCGGGTGATGGCCGAACTCCTGGACGCCGAACCGGACGAGGTCCGCATCGGGCTCCCGGTCGTGGCCGCGTTCGTGCGCGTCGACGACGAGCTGACCCTGCCCGCGTGGAAGGTGGCGCGATGACTGCCGCAGTCGGGACCGAACTGCCGCCGATGGTGCTCGAGGCGACGCCGACGTTCGTGATCAGCACCGCGTTGGCGACCCGGGATTTCCAGGACGTGCATCACGACCGGGACGCCGCGGTCAAGCGCGGGTCGAAGGACATCTTCGTCAACATCCTCACCGACACCGGGCTCGTGCAGCGGTACGTGAGCGAATGGGCCGGTCCGCAGGCGCTCGTCCGCTCGATCAAGATCCGGCTCGGCGTGCCGTGCTACGCCGGGGACACGCTCACCTTCACCGGCCGGGTCACCGCCAGGGACGGGGCGGACGTCGAGCTGGAAGTGTCCGCAGTGGACAGTCTGGGCGCGCACGTGACCGGCACGGTTTCGCTGACGCTGCCGGAGGAGGACGCATGACGTTCACCGGGACCACCGCCATCGCCGGGATCGGCGCGACGGAGTTCTCCAAGGATTCCGGACGCAGCGAGCTTCGCCTGGCAGCCGAGTGCGTGAGCCACGCGCTGGCCGACGCCGGGCTTACTCCGTCCGATGTGGACGGCATGGTGTCGTTCACCATGGACGGCAACGCGGAAATCGCGCTCGCCCGCGAACTGGGCATTCCGGAGCTGACGTTCTTCAGCCGCGTGCATTACGGCGGCGGCGCGGCAGCGGCGACCGTGCAGCAGGCGGCGATGGCGGTGTCCAGCGGGATCGCCGACGTCGTGGTGGCATACCGGGCGTTCAACGAGCGCTCCGGAACGCGGTTCGGGCGCGTGTCGGCGGCCGCGGCCCAGCAGGTGAACACGTCCGGTGTGGACAATGCGTTCCACTACCCGATGGGCATCGCGACCCCGGCCGCGACCGTGGCCATGGTCGCGCAGCGGTACCTGCACGAATACGGGGCCACCAGCGAGGATTTCGGCAAAATCGCGGTGATCGACCGGGCGCACGCGGCGACCAACCCCCACGCGTGGTTCCACGGCAGGCCGATCACGCTGGAGGAGCATCAGGCTTCGCGCTGGGTCGCCGAACCGTTGCACCTGCTCGATTGCTGCCAGGAAAGCGACGGCGGGGTCGCGCTGGTGATCACCAGCCTCGAACGCGCGCGCGACCTGCGGCAGGCACCGGTGGTGGTCTCGGCGGCGGCGCAGGGGAGCGGTCCGGACCAGTACGTGATGACCAGCTACTACCGCGACGATCTCGCCGCGCTGCCGGAAATGGGCGTGGTCGGGCGGCAGCTGTGGGGCCAGTCCGGGATCGGACCGTCCGATGTGGACGTCGCGGTGCTGTACGACCACTTCACCCCGTACGTGCTGATGCAGCTGGAAGAACTGGGTTTCTGCGGTCGCGGCGAGGCGAAGGGCTTCATCGCGGGCGACACGCTGAGCATCGATGGGAAACTGCCGCTCAACCCGCACGGCGGGCAGCTCGGCGAGGCTTACATTCACGGCATGAACGGCATCGCGGAGGCTGTCCGGCAGCTGCGCGGCACGGCGGCGAATCAGGTCGCCGGTGCCGGTACCGCGGTGGTGACTGCGGGGACCGGTGTGCCGACCAGTGGGTTGGTGTTGACCAGGTCGTGAGTGTTTAGGCCGGTTCTAACCGGGATCGCCACTCACGAGGCGGGACCCTACGGCGTGTTCGCGTCGCGAGGCGATAGCGCGCCCCAATGTGGCATTGGGTGCATGTGACGCACCCAATGTGGCATTGGGGCGCTTGAGCCAGTAGGCAGCCGGAACGCGGTGCGCTCTAACCGGCTAAACACTCACAGGACCTGCCTCCGCCCACGCCGCTCTAAACCGCCGGCACGTACCCGCTGCACCACCACGCCCGATGCGAACTCCCTCCGGTCCACCAGCTTCAGGTCGAGGCGCTCCGGAAGGTCGGCGAACAAGGTCGGCCCGTGTCCCGCGATCCTGGGGCGCACCACGAACTCGTACTCGCAGATCACCCGGCCGAAGAGCAGCACGTCGGCGCGGGCGATGATTTCGGTCGAGTGCCGGTGCAACTCCTCGTCCGGCGCGATGCCGGTGAGGTGGTCGCAACAGCCGTCCAGCGTGACGTCGATGGAACGACGAAGCGGGCGCAGCGGCCGACAACAACGCCCTGAGCTGGACTTGCCGACCCGCGCATAGTCCTTGTGGGTCAACGCGGATCACCTCATTGCTGGCTGGTGCCCGCATCTCGTGCGTGTCACGGTGGTAAGGACCTAGTGACACAGCGTGTCCGGAGATGCGAGGTGCCGAGGTGTATGTCCCGCTGGCGTGGCTGTTCACCGCGCTGTTCGCGTTGCTGGCCCTGCCGTGCGTGCTGCGGCTGGTGAAACTCGACTACGTGAGCCTCGGCCATCGGGTGCGCAACGGCGACCTGGCCGAACTGCTGCTGGTCGTGGCGATGGTCGCGATGTTCTGCCCGGCCGGCGGCCCGATTCCGGCGGCGGGCTGGCAGGCCGTGCTGGTGCTGACCGCGGGCTGGTTCGCCTGGTCTGCCTGGCGGGGCCGCGCCGAGGGGCACGGCTGCGCTCACCACGCGCTGTCCGCGGCGGCGATGCTGTACATGGTCACCGCGATGCCGCACGGCGGAATGGTGCACGGGCCGTGGCTCACGATGTCCACAATGGACACAAGGCTGGCGTGGCCGGTGGTGGCGATAGGCGCGGCGGTCTACTTCGCGGTGGACGCGGTCCGCTCCGGCGTGGTGGCGATACGCTCGCGCGGCACCACGGTGCCGGGGCACGCGTCGCGCACGCTGTGCCGCGCCGCAATGGGAGCGGGCATGGGCGTCATGCTGCTCGCGGCGGTCTGACTCTCAGCCGAGTCGCTGGACTTCGCCGTCGGGCGGCAGTTCGGCCAGCTTCGGCAGCGTGTCCGCCGGGTGCGCGGCGACCCATTCGCGAGCCGCGGCGACGTCCCGGCCCAGAGCGTCGATCAGCTCCTGCGAGGATCCGTAAGCCTGCTGGTTGCGCAGATGCTTGCCGAGCCAGACGGTGAGGCGTTCGCCGTACAGATCGCCCTCGAAGTCGAGCAGGAAGGCTTCGACCAGCCGGTAGCCGTCGGCGCCGTAGTAGGTCGGGCGGCGGCCCACGGACACCGCCGCCGCGACGCGGGTGCCGTCCGCTCGCTCCGCCCAGCCGGCCCAGACCCCGTCGCCGAGTTCGCCGCGCTGGTCGCGCAGCGCGATGTTCGCGGTGGGGAAGCCCAGCTCACGGCCGCGCTTGTCGCCCGGCTCGACTGGCCCGCGCACCACGAAGAAGGTGCCGTCTCGCTCGTCCGCCATGGGACAACCGTATAACGGTCCCGATGTTCAGCGGGAGGTCAGCACTGTGTCGGCCAGCACAGGCGCGTCGCCGCGTTCCGGCGCGGTGGTCGTGACCAGCAGACGGCCGTTCTCGCGCCACACGCGCACGCGCAGGTTTTCGCCGGGGAACACGACGCCGGCGAACTTCGTCCCGTATGCCGAGACGCGTGCGGGATCGCCGTCGAGGAACGCGTCGACCACGGCCTTGGCGACCATGCCGTAGGTGCACAGCCCGTGCAAGACCGGCTGCTCGAAACCGGCGGCCCTGGCGAACGCCGGGTCGGCGTGCAGCGGATTGCGGTCGCCGCACAGCCGGTACAAAAGCGCCTGCTGGGGCAGCGTCGGCACGTCGAGAACGGCGTCCGGTTCCCGGTCGGGCCACTCGATCTTGTCCGACGGCCCGCGTTCGCCGCCGAAGCCGCCCTCGCCGCGGGCGAAGATGCTGGCCTGGGCTGTCCACAGTGGAGTGCCGGATTCGTCGGCGACCTCGGTTTCCTGCACCAGCACCGCGGCCTTGCCCTTGTCGAAGACGTCGGCGATCCGGGTGCGTGCGACCGCTTTGCCCTCGGCCGGGATCGGCCGGTGCAGTTCGATCTTGTGCTTGCCGTACAGCACTTTCGCCAGGTCGACGTCGACGCCGGGGAACTTCAGCGCGGGCGGTTCGAAGGTGCGCAGGTTCACCGCGACAGTGGAGAAGGTCGGCAGCACGCGCAGGTCCTGCTCGTAGGCGTAGCGCAGTTCGCGCTCGTCCAGCGGATCCGCGCCCGCACCGACGGCCAGGTGGTACAGCAGCACGTCGGACGGCGTCCAGGCGAAGCTGACCTCGCCGAGATCGGCTCCGATCGCGACCGCGGGGTCGATGGGCACGGCTCTCCACTCACTCGTAGCTGACGGACACCTCGTCGGTCAACGGTACCGACTGGCAGGCGAGCACGATCCCGTCGGCGATGTCCTCGGCGTCGAGCACCTCGTTGTTCAGCATTTTCACCTCGCCGGAGGTGATGCGGCACGCGCACGCGCTGCACTGGCCCTCGCGGCAGGAGTACGGCGCGTCGAGGCCCGCTGCGAGCAGGTGGTCGAGCAGCTTCCGCTGCCGCGGCCAGGACATCTGCCGGGTCTCGCCGTCGAGGTCGACAGTGAGCGCGGTCGTTTCGCCGCTGGTGTCCTCTGTGTCGTCCGCGGGATCCGGCTCCGGTTCGTCGGCGAAGGGATTCCCGGTGAGCGAGTGGAACTTCTCCACGTGCACGCGTTCCCGGGGCGCGCCAAGCTCGCGCAACGCGTCCTGCGCGGCGGCCATGAACGGCGCGGGGCCGCAGAGGAACGCTTCATGGCGGAGATACGGTTTGGCGAGCGCCCGCAAGGCGGTGACCGTCGGCAGGCCCTGCAAGCTTTCCAGCCAATGCACCACGGTGATCCGGTCGCCGAACCGCTCGGCCAGTTCCCGCAGTTCGGCGGCGAAGATCACCGACTGCTCGTCGCGATTCGCGTAGACCAGCACCACCTGGCCGTCGCCCTTTTCCAGTGCGGATTTCAGGATCGACATTACCGGCGTGATCCCGCTGCCCGCGGCGAACAACAGGAAGTCCGCGTCCAAAGAGGACGGACAGAACACGCCGGACGGCCGCAGCACGTCGATCGTCGAGCCCGCCTTAAGCTCGTCGCAAACCCAATTCGAGCCGTACCCGTCCGCCGTCCGCTTGACCGTGACCTGAACCCGGTTCTCGTGCGGTGCGCTGGAAAGCGAGTAGCACCTCGCGACAGAACCCGTTTGGTCGCTGGGAATCCGCAGCGTGAGGAACTGCCCGGGGGAGTAGGCGAACCGCGCAGCGTGTTCGTCCGGAACCGTGAAGACAATCGACCGGGCGTCCGCGGTTTCCTCGATCACCTCGGCGACGGTGAGCGTGACGACGTCAGTCATTGCGCACCTGCCCGAAATTGCCGTCGCGCACCGCGCTGTCGATGCTGTCCGCGAGTTTCTCGCAGGTGTCCAGCAACGCCGTATTGCCGCCGGAAGCGGCGTGCGCGGCGAACACCGGACAGCTGGTCGCGGCGTCGGTGGTCCACTGGATGCTGGTGTGCTTCAGGCTGTTTTTCTTGACCAGCACACAGGTTCCGCAGCTGCGGCACTCGTGCGGCCGCAGCCCGGAGGTGAGGAATTCGGTGGCTTCAGCGGTCACACCCCAGCCTCCTCCGACTGAGCCGCCGCCTCGGCCTCCGCCCGCTGGCGCGCCAGGTTTTCCTGCACCTCGGCCGCCCAGACCTCGTTCGCCTTCGTGGTGTCCACTTCGAACTCGAACCGGCGCGTCATGTCCTCGGTGACGTCCGCGGCGTCCACGTAGAACTGGTCGTACCAGCGGCGCAGCTGGTAGACCGGGCCGTCCTCCTCGCACAGCAGCGGATTGTCGATCTTGGTCTTGTTCTTCCAGATCTCCACGTCCTGCAGGAAACCGACGCCGATGCCCTTCGCGAGCTTCTGGGCGATCTTGTCCGCGTGCTCGTCGGAAACGCCGGGCATCTTCTTGACCATGATGCCCCACTGCAGCACGAACGACGTCGGCGAAACCGGGTAGTGGCAGTTGATCAGCACGTTCTCGATTTCGAAGCCCTGGAAGGAATTCACCAGCCAGTTGATCATGTAGGACGGCCCGAAGTACGACGCCTCCGAGCGGAGCAGGTTTTCCTCGCCGCCGTAATTGGACGCCATGCCCATGTCCGGGCGGCCCTTGGTGTTGAGGTACTGGGTGGCGATGTGGCCCTCGAACACGTTCTTGAAATACGTGGGGAAGGCGTAGTGGATGTAGAAGAAGTGCGCCATGTCCACCACGTTGTCGATGATCTCGCGGCAGTTGGCGTTCTCGATGAGGATCGAGTCCCAGGTCCAGTTGCTCCACTCGTCGCTGAACGCGCCCTCGACGCGCGGGATCACGACGTTCTCCGGCGGCGGGTTGCCCTCCGGGTCGTGCCACACGAACAGCTGCTTGTTCTCCTCGAGCACCTGCCACGCCCGGGTGCGCGCCCGCAGCGGGACCCGCTTGGCGTACGGGATCGACTTGCATTTGCCGTTGCCGCCCCACCGCCAGTCGTGGAACGGGCAGGCGATCTCGTCGCCCTTGACCGAGCCCTGGGTCAGGTCGCCGCCCATGTGCCGGCAGTACCCGTCGAGCACGTTCAGCTTCCCGGCGGTGTCGGCGAACACCACGAGCTTCGTGCCGAACGCCTGCACCGCGTGCGGTTTGCCGTCGCGGAAGCTTTCGGCGAGCCCGAGGCAGTGCCAGCCGCGGGCGTACCGCGCCGGCGGCGCCCCGGCGTCGATCGTGCGGATCTCGGATCCCTCAGTCTTCGGCGTCACTGCCTGCCTCCCGTGCCGGTCTGATCTTCGTTCGCCAGCGTCTGTGCCGCAAGGTAGCCGAACACCATCGCCGGGCCGATGGTCGCGCCCGGCCCGGCGTAGGTCCGGCCCATCACCGGTGCGCTGGTGTTGCCCGCCGCGTAGAGCCCGGACACGACCGTGCCGTCCTCGCGCAGGACGCGGGCGTTTTCGTCGATGCGCAGCCCGCCTTTGGTGCCCAGGTCGCCGGGCACCACGCGGACCGCGTAGTACGGGGCCTTGGCCAGTTCGCCGAGGCTCGGGTTGGGGCGGTTGCGCGGGTCGCCGTAGTAATGGTCGTAGGCGCTGAGCCCGCGCTGGAAGTCGTCGTCGACACCCTTGCGCGCGAAGCCGTTGAAGCGCGTGACGGTCTGCTCCAGCGCTTCGGCGGGCACGTCGATCTTCTCGGCGAGCCCGGCCAGCGTCGCGGACTTCGCCACGATCCCGGCCTTGTACCAGCGCCCGGGCAGCGGCTGCCGCGGGCCGAGGCCGGTGAACAGGTAGCGGTCGCGGTAGCGCTGGTCGAACACCAGCCACGCGGGCACGTGCTTGCCCGGGCCGTCGCCGTCGCCGTACATCGCGTGCACGGCCTCGACGTACGGCGCGGACTCGTTCACGAACCGCGTGCCCTGAGCGTCGACCATCAGGCAACCGGGCCGGGAGCGCTCGGCGAGCGCGAACCATGGGCCGCCGGTGAGCGGGAACGACGGACCCCACCAGGCGTCGTCCATCAGGTCGGTCGCCGCGCCGAGTTTGAGCCCGGCGTTGATGCCGTCGCCGGTGTTCGCCGCCGCGCCGACGGTCCATTCGGTGCCGATCGGCGCGCGCTGGTATTTGGTGCGCATCTCTTCGTTGCGCTCGAAGCCGCCGCACGCCAGCACCACTCCGCGACGCGCGCGGAACAGCGTCTCCTTGCCTTCGCGGCGGGCCACGATGCCGGTGACGATGTCGTTTTCCATCTGCAGATCGACCAGGGGAGTGTCGAGCAGAACCTCGACGCCCGCGTCCCGCAGGCCCTTCCGCAACCCGGCCGCAAGCGCTTGCCCCATGGACAGCAGCTGCTGTCCGCGGACGCGTCCGACCAGCCATTTCATCCCGAGCGACAGCATCCGGGCGAACCCGCGCGGATGCCGGGCGATCAGGCTCAGCCAGCGATAGTCCGACTGGGTGATCGGCACGCCGAGCGGCGGCGCGCTGTAGGGCGGTTCGAGCCGCGCGAGGTCGGCGCCGAGGAGTTTGCCGTCGAGCGGCTTCGGCTCCACGGACCGCCCGCCGGGACGTCCGCCGGGCGCTTCCGGGTGGTAGTCGCTGTAGCCCGGCACCCACTGGAACTCCAGCGGGGTGTTCCGGGTGACGAACTCCAGCACCTCGGGCCCGTGGTCGAGGAAGGTCGTGCGCAGTTGCTCCGGCACCACGTCGCCGACGATCGACTCCAGGTACTGCCTCGCGCGTTCGGGTGGTTCTTCGATGCCCGCGGCCCGCAGCGCGTGGTTGCCGGGCAGCCAGACGCCCCCGCCGGAGCGGGCGGTCGAACCGCCGAAGCAGGCTGCCTTTTCCAGCACCACCACGGAAAGCCCGCGATGGGCGGCGGCGAGCGCGGCGGTCATCCCGGCGGCGCCGCTGCCGGCCACCACCACGTCGTACTCGTCCGACATGCCACCTCACATGCAACGTGTTATCGGCTAAAGCTGGCCTGCTCGGGGCCACTTCCGTCACCATAGACGAGAACGTGTTCCAGTTCTAGGGTGGCGGACTATGGACGAGCTTGGCGCGGACGTCGTGATCATCGGAGCCGGCGCGGCCGGCGTGTGCGCGGCCATCGAAGCGGCCGACGCGGGTGCCGAGGTGCTGCTGGTCGACCGGTTCTCGGGCGGCGGGGCCAGTCGTGTGAGCGGCGGCGTGGTCTACGCCGGGGGCGGGACGCCGCAGCAACGCGCCGCGGGCGTCGACGACAGCGTGGACGCGATGTACGCGTACCTGCGGATGGAAACCGGCGACGTCGTGTCGGAGCGGACGTTGCGGCGGTTCTGCGAGGAAAGCGTCGACATGGTGGCGTGGCTGGAACGGCAAGGCGTGCCGTTCGAGGGCAGCCTGTGCGACCACAAGACGTCGTATCCCAGCAACAAGCACTATCTGTATTACTCCGGCAGCGAACTGTCCGGCGGCTTCCGCGACGTGGCGAAACCCGCGCCGCGCGGGCATCGGGTCAAGGGGCCGGGCACGTCCGGGAAGCTGCTGATGAAGCAGTTGCTGGCGGCGGCCCGGCAACGCGGGGTTCAGGTGCTGCCGCAGACGCAGGCGATGAACTTGGTCACCGATGACTCGGGCACGGTCACGGGGGTGCTCGCGCGCAGTTTGCGAGACGCGCCTTCGTGGGTGCGGGCGCGGCATGACCGGCTCGCGGATTGGGCGGCGAAGCCGGGTATTTACGTGCCTTCGATGCGTCGCTCGCTGCATCAGCGGGTCGAGCGGATCGAGCGGAAGCACGCGCGTGAGCTGCGGATTGTCGCGCGGCGGGGCGTCGTGCTGGCGGCGGGCGGGTTCATCGTGAACCGGGCGATGGTGCGCGAGCACGCGCCCGCGTACCGCGGCGGGCTGGATCTCGGGACCTCGGCCGACGACGGGTCCGGCATCCGGATGGGCATGGAGGTCGGCGGGCGCACGGCGGAGCTGCACCGGGTGTCGGCGTGGCGGTTTCTGACGCCGCCGTCGGCGTTTCTCGGCGGGCTGCTGGTGGGTGCGGACGGCCGCCGGATCATCGACGAATCCCGTTACGGCGCGGCGATCGGCGAGCGCATGATCGACGAGCACGGCGGACGCGGCTGGCTGCTGGTCGACGAGCCGATCGTCGCCGAAGCCCGGCGCGACGGGCGAAAGCAAGGCCAATGGTTCGCGACGCTGCAGCTGCGCTATCTGCTCGGCAAGGGCCGGGTGACCGGCGGGACGCTCGAGGAAGTGGCCGCGCGCGCCGGGATCGACCCGGCCGGGCTGGCGGCGACGTACGCCGAATACCAGCGCGGCCCGGACCCGGCGGGCAAGCATGAGGACTTCGCGCGCCCGCTGGACACGCCGCCGTACTCGCTGATCGACGTGTCGGTGAAACCCAATCTCGGCTACCCGTGCCCGATGCTGACTTTGGGCGGTCTCGTGGTGGACGAGGACACCGGCGCGGTGGCCGGCGTACGCGGTCTTTATGCCGCCGGGCGCACCGCGGTGGGAATCTGTTCCAGGTCGTATGTGAGCGGCCTTTCGCTGGCTGACTGCGTGTTTTCCGGCCGCCGGGCAGGGTTGAACGGCGCGCTCGGAGTGGATCGCGTCGACAAAAACGAGAACGTGTTCTAGTCTTGAGCGTGTCGAGCGAGAGAGGACGGCCGATGAGCGAGCTGGCTGCCGTGATCGCGGGGGTGCGCGACCTTCTTCCCGTGCTGCGGGAACGCGCACAGGAGACCGAGGACGCCCGTCGGATCCCCGCCGAATCAGTGAAAGCGCTGCAGGAGACCGGATTTTTCCGCCTGCTGCAACCGAAACCGTACGGCGGCTTGGAAGCCGACCCGGTCACCTTCTACACCGCGGTCAAGCTCATCGCGAGCGCCTGCGGGTCCACCGGCTGGGTCGCGTCGATTCTCGGCGTGCACCCGTGGCACGTCGCGTTGTTCGACGCGCAAGCCCAGGCGGACGTGTGGGGCGAAGACCACGACGTGCGGATTTCTTCGTCGTACGCGCCGATGGGCAAGGCGACCGTCGTCGAGGGCGGCTACCGGCTGTCCGGGCGATGGAGCTTCTCGTCCGGAAGCGACCACTGCACGTGGGTGCTGCTGGGCGGGCCGGCGTTCGCCGACGGCAAGCCGGTGGACTTCTGCACGTATCTCGTGCCGATCTCGGATTACTCCATTGTGGACGTCTGGGACACGGTCGGGCTGCGCGGCACCGGGTCCAACGACATTGTCGTCGAGGACGTTTTCGTGCCGAAGCACCGCGCGCTGAGCTTCATGGCGACGTCGAAGTGCAAGACCCCGGGACAGGAAGTCAACCCGGGCCCGCTGTACCGCCTGCCGTACGGTTCCGTGCACCCGAGCACCATCACCGCACCGATCATCGGGATGGCGCAAGGAGCGTACGACGCGCACGTGGAGCACCAGGGCAAGCGGGTGCGGGCGGCGTACGCGGGTGAACAGTCCAAAGAGGACCCGTTCTCGAAGGTGCGGATCGCCGAGGCGAGCAGCGAAATCGACGCGGCCTGGCTGCAGCTGACGCACAACATCGACGAGCTGTACCAGCTGGCCTGCAAGGGCGAGAAGCTGCCGTTCAGCACGCGGTTGCGGGTGCGCCGGGACCAGGTGCGCGGCACCGAGCGGGCGATCTCCGCGATCGACCGGCTTTTCGAGAACTCCGGCGGCCGCGCGTTGCAGCGGGGCACGCCGATCCAGCGCTTCTGGCGCGACGCGCACGCGGGCCGGGTGCACGCGGCGAACGACGCGGAGCGCGCGTACGTCATGTTCGGCACCGGCGAGTTCGGCTTGCCCGTCGAGAATGCGATGGTCTGATGGCGCCCGAAGGTTCCTATGTAGACACCGCGGGCGGAATTCGCCTGCACTACCACGAGTCTGGAGCGGAAAACGCCGAGACGGTGCTGTTGCTGCACGGCGGCGGCCCCGGTGCCTCGGCGTGGAGCAACTTCGGCCGGAACCTGCCGGTGTTCGGGAAGTCCTACCGAACTCTGGCGATCGACCAGCCGGGGTTCGGCCGGTCCGACAAGCCGACCGAACACCCGCAGTACTTCCGGCACAGCTCCGACGCGATCGTCGGGCTGATGGACCGGCTCGGCATCGAAAAGGCGCACCTCGTCGGCAATTCGCTCGGTGCGGGCGCGGCGGTCCGGCTCGCGCTGAACCACCCCGGTCGTGCCGGGCGGCTGGTGCTGATGGGCGCGGGCGGGCTGAGCGTCAACGTGTTCGCCCCGGACCCCACCGAAGGCGTGCGGCTGCTGTCCAAGTTCGCCGGGGACCCGACGCGGGAGCGGATGGAAGCGTTCCTCCGGATCATGGTGCACGACCAGGCTTTGGTGACCGACGAGCTGATCGACGAACGCTTCGAGATCGCGCGTTCGCCGGAATCGCTCGCCGCGATGCGCGCGATGGGCAAATCGTTCAGCCTGCCGGATTCCTTCGAGGAAGGCATGTTGTGGCGCGAGGCTTACCGCCTGCGGCAACGGGTCTTGCTCGTCTGGGGCCGGGAGGACCGGGTCAACCCGCTCGACGGCGCCTTGCTGGCGCTGAAGACGATCCCGCGTGCGCAACTGCACGTGTTCGGCGGCTGCGGCCATTGGGCGCAGCTGGAGAAGTTCGACGAGTTCAACCGACTCGCCCTCGACTTCCTCGGGAGTTCGTGATGGCTATCCGTTCGCTGGGCTATCTGCGCATCGAGGCCACGGACATGGACGCCTGGCGCGTCTACGGGCTGAAGGTGCTCGGCATGGTGGAGGGTTCGGGCACCGACCCGGACGCGCTGTACCTGCGCATGGACGATTTCCCGGCGCGATTGGTGATCGTGCCGGGGGAGAAGGACCGGCTCGCGCAGACGGGCTGGGAAGCGGCCAACGCCGCGGAACTGGACGAGATCCGTACCCGGCTCGACGCGGCTTCGGTGCCGTACAAGGAAGGCACGCCCGACGAGCTGGCCGATCGCCGCGTGGCGGAGATGATCAGCTTCACCGATCCGTCGGGCAACACCCTGGAGGTGTTCCACGGGGTCGCGCTGCAGCACCGGCGCGTGGTGAGCCCCTACGGCCACCGGTTCGTCACCGGCGAGCAGGGTTTGGGCCACGTGGTTTTGTCGACTCACGACGACGAGGCCGCCCTGCGGTTCTACCGGGACGTGCTGGGCTTCCGGCTCCGCGACTCGATGCGCCTCCCGCCGCAGATGGTCGGCCGCCCGGCCGACGGCGATCCGGCGTGGCTGCGGTTCTTCGGCTGCAATCCGCGCCATCACAGCCTGGCGTTCCTGCCGATGCCGACGCCGAGCGGGATCGTGCACCTGATGGTGGAGGTCGAGGAGACCGACGACGTCGGGTTGTGCCTGGACCGGGCGAAGCGCAAGAACGTCCCGATGTCGGCGACCTTGGGCCGGCACGTGAACGACCTGATGCTGTCGTTCTACATGAAGACCCCGGGCGGCTTCGACGTCGAGTTCGGCTGCGAGGGCCGTCAGGTCGAGGACGAGGCGTGGATCGCCCGCGAGAGCACCGCGGTTTCGTTGTGGGGCCACGATTTCTCCGTGGGCGCGCAATGACAGCCGCCGTCTCCGACGCTGTGCCGGACCGGTTCCGCGAGGTGCTGGGCCACTTCTGCACCGGGGTGACGGTGGTGACCGGTTACGTCGAGGACTCCTCGCTGACCGGTCCCGCCATGTCCGCCGGACCGGTGGGTTTCGCCTGCCAGTCCTTCGCGGCGCTGTCGCTGGACCCGCCGCTGGTGCTGTTCTGCGTGGCCCGGACGTCGCGGACCTGGCCGGCGCTGGCCGCGGCGGGCACGTTCGCGGTGAACGTGCTCGCCGAAGACCAGCAAGCGGTCTGCGCCGAGTTCGGCCGTCGCGGCGGCGACAAGTTCTCCGGGGTGTCCTGGCGCCCTGCCCCCTCCGGTGCGCCGCTGCTGGACGGAGCCCTGACCTGGGTCGACTGCGAGGTACAGGCCGTCCACCCGGCCGGGGACCACTACGTGGTGGTCGGCCGGGTGACCGCGCTGGGCGAGACGTCCGACGCCCGCCCGCTGTTGTTCCACCGCGGCCGCTACACGGTCACCGAACCGGTGCCGGACGCGCTCACCGCGCTGATGCCCTGGCCCCGCCCGGACGACTGGCTCTGACGCCCCCTCGCGAGTGCCTGTCGCGGTTCTGGGCGTACCGCGTTCCGGCTGCCCACGGGCTCAAGCGCCCCAATGCCACATTGGGTGCGTCTGACGCACCCAATGTGGCGTTCGGTGCGTCACATGCACCCAATGCCACATTGGGGCGCACTATCGCCTCTCGACCCGAACCGCCGGAGGTTCCCGCCTCGTGAATGTTCATCCCGGTTAGAACCGGCACAGGCACTCACGAGACCTACTTCCAGCGGAAGTGCACGAACACCCGCCCGAAGTTGTCTTTGTCCTTCTCGACGCGGTGGTAGAGCGCCTTCACGTCCTTGCGCTCCAGGAACCGCAGCACGTGCTTCTTCAGCTGCCCGGACCCCTTGCCCGGGATGATCTCCACGAGCGGCGCCTTCTTCGCGACCGCCTCGTCGATGACCGCGCGCAGCGCCCGGTCGATCTCCCCGCCGCGGTTGTAGATGTCGTGAAGATCGAGCTTGAGCTTCATGCCTCTTTCCTACCCCATGCCCTCATAGTCGACATCGACTACTCTTCTGCGTATAGTCGATCCTGACTAAAGGAGCAGCAGTGAAGCGACGCGTGGTGGGGAACCCGCTCGGGCTGGCCGTGCTGGCGGGCTTGCTCGAGGAGCCGATGCATCCGTACGAGATGGCGCGGCGGTTCGTGGAGTACGGCAAGGAGCGGGATTTCAAGTACACCCGCAGCTCGCTGTACATGGTGGTCGGGCAGCTGGAGAAAGCCGGGTTCATCGCGGCGCAGGAGACGCTGCGCGATTCGGCGCGTCCGGAGCGGACGGTCTACGCCATCACGCCCACCGGCCGGCTCGAACTGTTCGACTGGATGCGCGAACTCGTCGCCGAACCGGCCACCGAGTACCCGCTCTTCGGGGCGGCGTTGTCGTTGTTCGTGGTGCTGCCGGTCGACGAGGTGCACCAGTTGCTCCAACAACGGCTGGCCGCGCTCACCGCGATCGCCGACGACATCCGCGCGACGATCGACGCCGGGCGGGAGCAGGGGCTCGACTGGTGGTTCCTGGTCGAGGAGGACTACCGGCTGACGAAAGTCGAGGCGGAGCGCGGCTTCGTCGAACGGCTCTCGGAGTCGGTCGCCGGGGAGGACTACCGGCAGGCGTGGGACACCTATTTCAAGGGGAGATCATGAACGTAACAGTGATCGGCGGGGGCATCGCCGGCGCGACGACCGCGATGGCGTTGCAGCGGGCGGGAATCGAAGCCGTCGTCTACGAGGCTTACCCGAGGACGGCGGACGGGATCGGCAGCGCGCTGACGCTGGCCCCCAACGGCCGCAACGCTTTGCGGCAGATCGACGCCGACGACGCGGTCGCCAGGGTCGGCATCGAGGTGCCCGGAATGGTGATGCAAAACCACAAAGGGCGCGTGGTCGGCAGATTCGCCGGGCTGCCGGAACTGCCGCCGAGCCTGCTGCTGCGCCGGGGCCGGCTGTACCGCGCGCTGATGGACGAAGCGCTGAGCCGGGGGATCAAGGTGGAATTCGGCAAGCGGCTGGCGTCCGTCGAGAACCGGCCGGACGAGGTGGTCGCGCATTTCGCGGACGGTTCCTCCGCGACGGGCGACGCGCTGGTCGGCGCGGACGGCATCCGCTCGGCCGTGCGGTCCGCTTTGGACCCGGCGGCTCCCGGCCCGCGCTATGCCGGGCTGCTCGGTCTCGGCGGCTGGATCCGCAACCCCGGCTTGCCGGTCACCGGCGGCTTTCAGCATTTCGCCTTCGGCAAGCGGGCTTTCTTCGGCTACTTCATCGGAGCCGAGGAGATTCTCTGGTTCAGCAACGTCCCCGCCGCCGATCCGGCCGAGGCGAAGACGGCCTCGCCGGAGCACTGGCTCGCGGTGCTGCGCGAACGGCACGCCGACGACCTCCCGGCGCGGGACATCGTCGCCCTGCTGAAGCCGGAAGACGTTGCCCAGCCGGGAATCCTGGAGGACATCCCGACGGTGCGGACCTGGCATCGCGGCCGGGTGGTCCTGGTCGGCGACGCCGCGCATCCGACGTCGCCGAGTTCCGGGCAAGGGGCGTCGCAGGCGATCGAGAGTTCGCTCGAACTCGCTCGCGCGCTGCGCGACAGCCCTGACGTGGCAACGGCTTTCGCCGCGTACGAGACGGCGCGACGGGAACGGGTCGAGCGGATCATCGCCCGGGCCGCGAAGATCAACAACGACAAGGCGGCGGGTCCGGTGGCGCGGATCCTGCGCGACTTGCTGATGCCCCTGGCGATGAAGACGGTGATGACGCCGGAGAAGATGTTCGGAGACGTGCACCGGCACCGGATCGAGTTCGCGCCCTCGCGCGCCGCGGTCTAGCGGGTTCAGCCGAGGGTCTGCCACCAGCCGTCCACCGGCGGCGGGGCGGAGGCGTCGATCCGCTGCCCCGGTTTCGGGATCGCCAGCGCGAGGTCGTTCGCCTTCGCCTCCCGCCACACCCGATCCGCCGGATCCGACCAGGAATGCGTGGCGAGCGTGAACGTCGCCCAGTGCACCGGGACCAGCAGCCCGCCGCGGACGTCCAGGTGCGCGGCGACGCCTTCCTCCGGCGTCATGTGGATGTCCGGCCAGTGCGGGGCGTACGCGCCGACCTGGATCAGCGTCGCGTCGAACGGGCCGTGCTTCGCGCCGATCTCGGCGAACCCCGGGAAGTACCCGGTGTCGCCGCTGTAGTAGACGCGATGCTCCGGCCCCGCGATCACCCACGAGGCCCAGAGCGTGCTGTCGTTCGCGAGGCCGCGGCCGGAGAAATGCTGCGCGGGCGTGGCGACGAACCGGATCCCGGCCACGACGGCGTCCTCGTGCCAGTCGAGTTCGACGATCCGCGCGGCCGGGACGTGCCACCGTTCGAGGTGCGCGCCGACGCCGAGCGGAACGAGGAACGGCGCGTCGGTCAGCGCGATCAACGCGCGGACGGTGGGCAGGTCCAGGTGGTCGTAATGGTCGTGGGAGATCACGATCGCGTCCAGCCTGCCCAGTTCCCGCAGCGAAACCGGGGGAGCGTGCAGCCGCCGCGGCCCGGCGAAGGCGGCGGGCGAAACCCGCTCGCCCCACACCGGATCGCACAGCACCCGCGCCCCGTCGATCTCCACCAGCGTGGACGCGTGTCCGTACCAGGTAAGGAAAAGCCCGTCGGGTGCAGCGTTGGCGGGCGAGGAAACCGGCGGCACCGCCCGGCCGACGGCGGGTGCGATCCTCCCGAAACTGGACCCAGCCGCGGGATCGCGTCGGTGTTTGGACGGAGCGGTGTGACCGCCCCCGGCGGGCGCGCCGCTCCGTCCAAACACCGACTTAGAGGCGATCCCGCCCGCGACGGCGGAGCCGGCGCGATCGAAGCGGCGCCCCAGCTTCGTACAGGTGCCGCAGCGTCTGCCGGTACGAGGACACCAGCCCGGTCCGCAGGTACGAGATGCCGATCTCGGCGCAATACGCCTCCACGATCGGCTGGGCCCGGCGCAGGTGCACCGACGGCATGCTCGGGAACAAATGGTGCTCGATCTGGTGGTTGAGGCCGCCGAGCAGGACGTCGATCACCGGTCCGCCCGCGACGTTGCGCGAGGTGAGCACCTGCTTGCGCAGGAAGTCCAAGTCGGTCTTGCCGGTCAAGGTCGGCATTCCCTTGTGGTTCGGAGCGAAGATCGAACCCATGTAGACGCCCCACAGCCCCTGGTGGACCGCGAAGAACAGCAGCGCGAGACCCGGCGGGAGGACGATGAACAGCGCGGCGAGGTAGACCGCGAAATGAGTGAACAGCAGCGTCGCTTCGAGGCCGCGACGGCGCAGGCCGGGGCGCGCGACGGCGCGGACGCCGGACCAGTGCAGGTTGAGGCCTTCGAGGGTGAGCAGCGGGAAGAACAGCACCGCTTGGTGGCGGCCGATGAACCGGGGGACACCGCGTGCCTCGCGTGCCTGGCGCTGAGACCAGACGAGAACGTCCGGGTCGACGTCCGGGTCCAGTTCCTCGTGGTTCGGGTTCGCGTGGTGGCGGGTGTGCTTGTCCATCCACCAGCCGTAGCTCATCCCGATGCCGAGGTTGCCCGCCAGCCGCCCGGCGATCTCGGCGGGACGGCGGGTCCGGAACACCTGCCGGTGCGCCAGGTCGTGCGAAAGCAGGGCGATCTGCCCGAACATGAACGCCTGGAACGCGGCCACGGCCAGCTGCCACCACGAGTCGCCGAGCAGCGCGAACGCCACCCAGCCCCCCGCGAACAGCACGGTCACGAGCGCGATTCGAGCGGTGTAGTAGCCGGGGCGGCGGTCGAGCAGACCGGCGTCGGTGATCCGGCGGCAGAGCCGGGCGAAATCGCTTCCCGGCCGTGGGGGCGAGGGGAGGACGAGTTTTTCGGTGGTCACCCGGGCGAGTATTGCCGCGCGGTGCCCCGGCGGGAAACCGGCAGGCCCGACGGCTGTTGCTGGGGTTGCCCCTACCATGGCCCTGTGCATGGCCGAAGCGGTGCAGCTCAAGCGGGGTGCGAGGGGCCGGGCGGGCAGTATCTGAGCGCTCTCGCGGCGCAGCAGATTGGGCTGGGCGCCAACCCGATTGCCATCTTTCGGCGGATCGCCGCCGGGGCCGCGATCCGCCGGAGGGGCCTTACCGGAGCCCTTCGCCGGACCGCCGCCGGGTGACTTCGGCGATGCTTGCCCAGTCGAGGTCCGCGCCGATCTGTTCGACCGCGGTGACGAACACGTCCTGCAGGACCGGCCCGGCAGGCAGTTCGACGCCCAGCTCGCGGGCGGTGCCGAGCGCGAGGTTCAGATCTTTCAGCCCCAGCGCGGCGGTGAAGCCCGGCGGCGTGTAGGCGCTCGCGGCGATGGCGTCGCCGTAGCCTCGGTAAACCGCGCCGGGGAAGACCGAATCGTTGATCATGTCGACGAACCGCCCGGCGTCCAGCCCGGCGTGCTGCAGCAGGGTGATCGACTCGGACAGTGCTTGCAACGCGTGGATGATCAGGTAATTGACCGAGATCTTCGCCGTCAGCGCGGCGTCCGCGGCGTCGCCGAATTCCCAGACCCGCCGTCCGATCGCGGCGAGCATCGGCTCCGCCTCCGAGCGGACGTCCGGGCTGCCGGAGACCAGCACAGCCAGTTTTCCGGCCGTGACGGCTTCCGGACGGCCGACCACCGGGGCGCTGAGGTAGCCCCCGCCGATCGCGGCGAATTCGCGGGCCGCTTCCGGACTGATCGTCGCGTGGTTGACGTGGATGAAGCCCTCCGGCGCGGAACGGATCCGCTCGGGGGTGAAGACCTGCCGCACCGCTGCCTCGTCGCTCAGCATGGAAAAGACGGTCCCGGTGGCGATCACGTCCTCAGGCGTGTCGCCCACGGTCGCGCCGCGCGCCGCGAGCGCGTCCGCCTTGCCCGCGCTTCGGCTCCACACGGTGACGTCGTAGCCCGCGTCGAGCAGACGGCCCGCGATGGCGCTGCCCATCCTCCCGAGACCGATGAAACCCACCTGGCGCGCCGATGAAGTCATGTTCTTTTCTCCTTTTCCGTAATTCCGAGCGCTTCGGCCATTTCCGCGCCGAGCTTGCGCAGCACCGCGCGGTTCGGCCGCAACGTGCGGTCGAGATCGAGCAGCTGCCCCTGGTCGTCCACGTCCTGATCGGTGATGACGGCCTCGACGTGCGTGTCGAGCACTCGCATGTGCAGCCCGTGCAAGACCCCGGTGAACTGCTCAGCGGCCTTGCCGCCGCCGCGGGAGCCGTAAGTCAGCAGGCTGGCCGGACGGTCGCGCCATTCCCGGTAGAGAAAATCCAGCGCGTTCTTGAGCACGCCCGGATAACCCCAGTTGTATTGCGGAAACACGAACAGGAACCCGGCGTAACTCTGCACGAGCTCGCTCCAGGCCCGGGTGTGCTCGTGCTCGTACCGCTGCGCCGCGGCCTTGACCGGCTCGTCCAGGAACGGCAACCCGACCTCGGCGAGATCGACCAGCTCCCAGCCGAGACCGCTGTCCTCCCGCAAGCAGTCGCGCGCCCAAGCCGCGATCCCGCCGCAAATCCGGTTCGGCCGGGTGCTGCCGACGACAACCGCGACGCGCTCCGCATCCTTCATCGGCCGCTCTTCTCAGTTCACTTCACGTACTGTTCGTGTCACGAACCAAGATAGTTGGTGTCGCGAACTGCGTCAAGCTAGCCTGACCCGCGTGACCGCCACCTCCTCCGAAGCCGCCCCGCCGCCCGAACTGAACCTGACCGACGCCCTCATCCAGCTGTCGTTCATCGTGCAAGCGATCCTGGGCCGCCTGGCCGGAGCACAAGGACTGTCCGTCACCCAGCTGCGCATGCTCGCCGTACTGGACGACCGCGAAATCGGCATGCGCCAGCTGGCCGACATCCTGGAACTCGAAAAGTCCAGCGTCACCGGCCTGGTAGACCGAGCCGAACGCCGCGACCTGGTCCAGCGCGTCGCGGTCCCGGACAACCGCCGCGCCGTCCACGTGACCGTCACCCCCGCCGGCCGAGCCGTCGTGCATCAGATCCGAGCCACCATCGAAAGCGAAATCGGCCATCTGGCAGCCACGCTGAGCAGCCCCCGCCAAGACGCTCTTCGCCACTCTTTGGAAGCTCTGATCCACTACTACGTCACCGAACACCGCATCAGTGTTTGACGGTGCTGTGTTTGGTGGCGCTGTGTTTGATGGCGACGACTGTGTTTAATGGCGCCGGCTCCGCCGTCGCGTGCGGGATCGCCTTTAGTCGGCGTCTGGAGGGGCAGTGCACCCGGCCCGGGGGGCCGTGCGCACTGCCCCTCCAGACGCCGACGCGATCCCGCGTTTCGGGTGGGTTGGGAGGGGGTGTGTCGGCTGGACTGCCGAGGGGGTGTTCTTCTGGCAGCGTGACTGCATGCGTAGTTACTATCTCCCTCCGGTCCTCCCCGTGGCGGCTCTTGTGTTGATGCCGTTTCTTCCGTTTGTGAACTCGTCGGGGCTTTGGCTGGGGCTTCCGAAGATGATGGTTTGGGGTGCGTTCTGGTGTCTGATGTTCACCCCGGCGTTGCTGTTGTCTGAACGTCTTCTGTCCCGCAGCGGTGAGGAGGATTGACGATGATCCTCGCGTTCACGCTGGCCGGTATCGTGCTTATCGGCGTCCTTGGTTTTGTCGGGCGTCGCCGGCCTGCTGCGGATCTGGCGGAGTGGACCGTCGGCGGGCGGAAGTTCGGCGCGCTGACTATGTGGTTCCTGCAGGCTGGCGAAGTCTTCACTACTTTTACGTTCCTGGGGATGGCCGGGTTGGCGTTCTCTGGCGGGGTGGCTGCGATGTACGCGCTGCCGTACGTGCCGATCGCTTACGTGGTGCTCTTCTTTCTGGCCAAGCGGATCTGGCGGATGGGCAAGGAGCGGGGCTACCTCACCCAGGGCGATTTTCTTGAGGACCGTTACTCCAGCCGGGCGCTTGGCACGGTGTCCGCGATCCTCGGTGTCGTGTTCGTCCTGCCGTATCTGCAGTTGCAGATCACCGGTCTCGGGCTGATCGTCCGGCTGGTCACCGGAGACCACGCGTCCGGCACGCTCAGCATGATCGCCGGGAGTGTGCTCGTGGTCGCGTTCGTGCTGTGGGCGGGGCTGCGCGGAGTCGCGGCGACGTCGTATTTCAAGGACGCGATCATGCTCGTGGTCCTGGTGGTGCTGATCATCGCGGTGCCCGCGCATTTCGCCGGCGGCGTGTCCGGGGTGTTCCACAAGATCGACCAGCTGCATCCGGAGAAGCTGTTCGTGCACGCCGGGGCCAACGACCACACGTGGTTCGTCACGAGCATGCTGGTGAGCGCGATCGGCGTCGGGCTGATGACGCTGCCGCACACCTGGCCCGCGCTGATGTCCGCGCGCGATCCGAAGGTGCTGCGCCGCAATTACACCTGGATGCCGGTCTACGAGCTGTGCCTGCTGCTGCCGATGATCATCGGTTTCGCGGCGATCCTGGTGGTGCCCAAGGGAAGCGACCCGAACGGCGTGCTGCTGACGTTGAGCAAGGACGCGCTGCCGGGCTGGGTCACCGGGCTCGTGGTCGTCGCCGCGACGGCCACCGCGATGGTGCCCGCGGCGGGCATCCTGATCGGCATTTCCTCTTTGGTGGCCCGGAACATCGCCCGGGTGCGCAGCGAGCGCAAGCAGTTCTGGATCAACCACGGGACGGTCGTGCTGGCCAGCGCGCTCGCGCTGGTGCTCGGCATTTTCCGGCCGGATCTGCTGGCGAACCTGCTGCTGCTCACCTATTCCGGGTCGGTGCAGCTGGCCCCGGCGAACCTGCTGGGGTTCCTGAAGAAGGTCCCGGTCGGCAAGGCCCCGGTGTTCGCCGGCCTGCTGGCGGGCGAGGTCGTGGTGATCTGGCTGACCTTTGTGGACGCCAAGCTCGTCGGCACGGTGAACGTCGGGCTGGTCGGGCTGGCGGTTAACGTGGTCGTGCTCGCGATCGCGGCACTGATCGAACGGGCCGTGACCCGGTCCGGCGACGTTGTGCAGACAGGAGAACCGGTATGACGCGGACCCTTTTCACCGGCGGCACGGTGTTCGACGGGACGGGCAGCCCGCCCGCGCCCGCGGACGTCGCGATCGAGGACGGCCGGATCGTCGCCGTCGGCCCGGGTCTCGACGGCGATCGCGCGGTGGACTGCACCGGCGCGATGCTGCTGCCCGGGATGTTCGACTGCCACGTGCACGTCACGGTGTCCGATCTCGGGTTGCTGCAGCGGGTGCAGAAGCCGTTCTCGTACCAGTTCTACGAGGCCGCCCGGAACCTGTGGACCACGCTGAAGCTCGGCATCACCACCGTGCGCGACGCCGCCGGGGCCGACCTCGGCATCAAGCAGGCGGTCGCGGACGGCCTGATTCCCGGGCCTCGCCTGGAAATCGCGATCGGCCTGATCAGCCCGACGGGCGGGCACGGCGACGGCTGGATGCCGTCCGGGCATTGCGTTCCGCTGTCCCTCCCGCACCCCGGCCGCCCGAGCGCGCTGGCCGACGGCCCGGACGAGATGCGCCGAGTCGCGCGCACCCTGCTGCGCGCCGGGGCCGACGTCCTGAAGGTGTGCACCACCGGCGGCGTGCTGTCTCCTCGCGACGATCCGCGGCATTCGCAGTTCTCGCCGGAGGAATTGGACGTCCTGGTCGCCGAAGCGGCGATGCAGGGGCGCGCGGTGATGGCCCACGCGCAGGGCTCGGAGGGGATCAAGAACGCCGTCCGCGCCGGCATCCGGTCGATCGAACACGGCATCTACCTCGACGACGAAGCGATCGAGCTGATGCTCGCGCGCGGCACCTGGCTCGTCCCGACACTCGTGGCTCCGGTGAACGTCATCCGCGCCGCCGCCGCGGGTGCGGCACTGCCGGACGCGGTGGTGCAGAAGGCGAAAGAGGTCGCGGAGGTGCACCTGGATTCGGTGCGCCGGGCAGTCGCGGCGGGGGTCCGGATCGCGATGGGCACCGACAGCGGCGTCGGCCCGCACGGGACCAACCTCGAGGAGCTGGAGCTGATGCACTCGGCCGGGATGAGCCCGGCGGACGTGCTGGTCGCCGCCACGTCGTCGGCCGCCCAGCTGCTGGGGAAGGACGCCGAGCTGGGTCGGCTGGCTCCCGGATATCGCGCGGACCTTGTGGTCGTTTCGGGCGATATCTACGATTTTCCGGCTTTGCCGGGGAACGTTCGGGAAGTGTGGCAGGACGGAGCGCGCGCGGTTTAAAGCGGGTTTTCGTGATCACGGCATACTGTCCGCCGTGATCACGAAAACCGAGGAACGCCACGCGTCCTGGCTCGAACTCTTCTTCGACCTGGTCGCTGTCGCCGGCGTGGCCCAGCTTTCGCACCTGGTGCGCGGAACCACCTCATGGGGCGACGTCGGCCTGTACATCGTGTGCTTCCTCGCGTTCTGGACCGCGTGGATGTGCTTCACGGTGTACGGCAACGTCACCGGCGCGGCGGCGCGCACGATGCCGGTGCTGCTCGCGATGGCCGGGCTGGTCTTCATGGCGGGCTCGGTGCACGACCTCGGCGAGCACGCGCAGGCTTTCGCGATCGCTTACGTCGCGGTGCGCGGGCTCGCGAGCCGGGTGTGGGAAAGCCGCGAAAACACGCGGATCATCGTCGAGTGGCCGATCGTGCACGCCGGGATGGGCGTGGTGCCGTGGTTTGTTTCGTTCTGGGTCGACGCGCCTTGGAAGTACGCCCTGTGGGCGCTCGGGCTGGGGCTCGACCTGTTCGCCGGGCTGACCATGTCCGGCGAGCGGATCGCGGCCAAGGTGGCGGAACGGGCCGCCCAGTCCAAACGGCCGATGCCGGGGCTGGCGTTCGCGCATCTGGACCTCGTGCACTTCGGCGAGCGGCTGGGCCTGTTCACGATCATCGTGCTGGGCGAAGGCGTGCTGACCGTCACCGACGCGATGACGGAGATCCCGGACTGGGAATGGTCGTTGCTCTCGACCGTGCTCGGGGTTTTGGCGCTGCTCGCGGCCTTGTGGGGAGCGGCGTTGTACCGGGGGTTCGGCGGGATTCCCCATTTGTCGGAGGCTGCCTGGGGCCCTCGGGTTCTGCTGCCGATGCACGCCCTGGTGGCCGGGTTGCTGGCCGCGCTGGCGGCCGGGTTCGGGGACGTCGTGGAGTCTGTCGAGCACGGGCACGTCGCCGCCGGGACGCGGTGGCTGCTGTGCGGGTGCGTCGTGGCTTTCACGGCGGTGGGCGTGGCGGCGCGGGTGGCTTCCGGGACGTGGAAGCGGTGGGACTACTTCGCGGTGCTCGCCGGGGTGGGGGTTCCGGTTGTCCTCGGCGCGTTCGGCGGGGCACTGACTCCGGCGCGGTTTTTGTGGTTGCTGCTCTTGGCGATCGTCCCGGGACTGGTGCGGGAGCTTCCGCGGCGGAAGCGGGTTGCCGCTCCGGCCGCGCAAGGGTCATGAGGGACTCGGAATTCCCGCACGACTTCAGGCTCCGGCGAGGAGATCCTTAAGCGCGGCAGCGAATTTGGCCGGGTTGCGTTGCGGCGCCAGGTGCGCGCCCGGCGTCTCGACGAACGGCAGCCCCAGTTCGAGCGCGAGGATTTTGGCGGGCTGGTAGTGGTACCAGCCCCGGCTGGCCTCCCCGGCGACCGGCACGATCTCGGTGTTCGTCCGGCGCAGCGCGCGCAAGTCCGGCAGGTAGTCGAAGAACTCGGTCAGCTCCCGGTCGAACAGCCGGAGCCAGTCGCTTTCGTTCGGCAGCCGCAGATGCGGCAGGTCCGGCAGGGCGGCGCCGGCGATCCCGTCCGCGAACCGCGTGACCGCGCCCATGAGGTCGCCCGAACGGGCCAGCCGGACCTGCGCCGCGGCGGCTTCGAGGATCCCGGCCGCGTCCGGCATCAACTGGATCGCGGGCGGTTCGTGCGCGACGAACGTGGTCACCCGGTCCGGATACCGCGCGACCAGATCGAGCCCGATCAGCGCACCGGCGCTGGTGCCGAACATCGACACCGGCCCGTTCCCGCCGATGTGGTCGAGAACCGCGAGCGCGTCGTCCGCCTGCAGCGCCACCGGGACGGGCCCGGTCGTGGTGTCCGTGCTGGAGAAATGACCGCGGCGGTCGTAGGCGACCACGGTGAAGTCCGTGCGCAAAAGCTTGACCAGCGCCCGGAACGAGTCCGCCGCGCCGGTCCCGCCGGGGACCAGCAGCAACAGCGGTCCCTCGCCGGTCGTGCGGACGGCCAGCTCGCCGCCCTCGACCGGACAGCGATGCTCGGCAGTCTCCGCATCTTCCGCGATCATGCCGAGAGTCAAGCACAACCCGGGTCACCCGATGGTTTCCGGGACGCCGGTTTTTGTCGGTGGCGGGTGCGAGACTGCGGGAATGACGAGTTGGGATGAGTTCAGTGCCGCTGCTCCGTCCCTGGCCTCGCGCGTACGGGCCCGCTTCGCCGCCGCGGATTCCCATGTGCTGGCCACGCTCCGGCGCGACGGTTCGCCGCGAGTGAGCGGTTCGGAGATCGACTTCCGCGACGGCGAGGCGTACATCGGGTCGATGCTCGATGCGCTGAAGGCTCGCGACCTTCAGCGCGACGGCCGCTTCGCCCTGCACGCCTACCCCGGGATCGAGGAAGGCGGCGACGCGAAAATCGCCGGGCACGCGGTGGAGATCACCGACCAGGCGGAGGTTGCGCGGATCCAGGAGGGACAGGACAGCCACCTGTTCCGGCTGGACCTGCGGGAGGCGGTGGTGACGTGGGTGGAGGAGAACACGCTGTGGATCGAATCGTGGCACCCGGGGAGCTGGGTGCGGTTCGCCCGGCCGGACAACGGTCCGGCGGTGCGGACGGAGCTGGGGTGAAGGGGGAGAGGCGAGGGGAGGGCCGGGCCGGGTTGGGCGGCGGTTGGCCGGTTGAGGTGAGGTGATTTGGGGTGGCGCGGTGGTGTCGATCGGGAGTGTGAGGCGGTCGGGTGGCGCGGTGGGCTGGCTGGATTGAGGTGAGGCGGTCGGGTGGCGCGGTGGTGTTGGCCGGGCGAGCGAGTCGGCCGGGTGGCGTGGCGAGCTGGCGAGGTGATGCGGTCGCGTCACGCGGCTTGAGAGGCACGGCACCGGACGGTTTTACCGAGCTGCCCAGGGCGGCGAGGCCACCCTGCCCGGGTGCCCGCCGAGACCGGGCGGACGGTGCGAGTGGGGCGGCTGGGAGCGCTGGCGAACGATCCGCCGAAGCCGCTCGAGCCCCGGACCTGGGCTCACTTCAGGCCCCGATCTGGGCCCGTTCGAGCCCCGAACCCGGGCCCGCTTGAGGCCCGAACCCGGCCCCGCTCAAGCCCTAACCTGAACCGATGAAACTCACGTCCACCGTGCTCGACGCGCCGGAACCCCGGGCCCTGGCCGACTTCTACCGGGAACTGCTCGGCTGGCCGATCGGCACCGACGAGCCGGATTGGGTCACCCTGCGCCCACCCGGCGGCGGCACGGGACTGTCGTTTCAGCTGGAGCCACGCTACGTACCACCGGTGTGGCCAGCCGGTCCCGGCGACCAGCAGCTGCAACTGCACCTCGACTTCGAGGTCGACGGCCGAGCGGCATTAAAGGCCGCAGTCGCGAAAGCAGTCGCCGCGGGAGCCCGAGTGGCGGAGTTTCAGCCGCAGCAGGACGTCCGGGTGTTGCTGGACCCGGCTGGACATCCGTTCTGTTTCTGGACAGACGACCGGCCCTAGCACGCCAAGACGAATCAGCGCGCCAGCGGAAACCCGCCCCGAGGAGGCGTCCGCAGACGCCCAGCGCAGCGGTCCGCCGAAGCCAACGGACGCCAGCCCGGGCCGGTTCGACCCGGGCCAGCAGCCTAAATCCGTTCCAGAATCGTGGCCGTAGCCATCGCCCCGCCAGCGCACATCGACACCAGCGCCGTCGTCTTGTCCCGGCGCTCCAGTTCGTGCAACGCAGTCGTCAACAGCCGCGCCCCGGTGCTCCCCACCGGATGCCCCAGCGCGATCGCACCGCCGTTCACGTTCACCAGCGACTCGTCCGGATTGTGCATGCGCTGCCACGAAAGCACGACCGACGCGAACGCCTCGTTCACCTCGAACAGGTCCACGTCGCCGATCTTCATCCCGGCCGCGTCCAGTACCCGCGTCGTCGCCTGGACCGGGCCGTCCAGGTGGTAGTACGGCTCCGCGCCGACCAGTGCCTGCCGCCGGATCCGCGCTCGCGGGTGCAGGCCCAGCGAGCGGGCCAGCGAGGCGTCCATGATCAGCACCGCCGCGGCGCCGTCGGAGATCTGGGACGACGAGCCTGCCGTGTGGATTCCGTCCGGCACCACCGGCTTCAACCGCGCCAGACCCTCCATTGTGGTCTCTCGCAGTCCCTGATCCCGGTCCACCACACCGGCTTCCGTCGTGACCGGCACGATCTCCCGGGAGAAATGCCCGGCCGCCCAAGCAGCCGCGGCGTTGGCCTGCGACCGGACCCCGAAAGCGTCGACGTCCTCGCGCGTGATGCCTCGCCGGGCCGCGATCCGTTCTGCCGCACCGTATTGGTCCGGCATGTCGATCGACCACGAGTCCGGTTTCGGGGAGCCGACGCCCTCGCCTCGGTTGGCGCCCAGCGGAACCCGGCTCATCGCCTCCGCTCCGCACGCCACGCCTACGCTGATCGCGTCCGCGGCGATCAAACCCGCGACGAGGTGCGCGGCTTGCTGCGCCGAACCGCATTGCGCGTCGATCGTCGTGGCCCCGGTCGATTCCGGCAGGCCCGCGTGCAGCCACGCGGTGCGGGTCAGGTTGCCGCACTGCTCGCCCGCCTGCGTGACCGCTCCGCCGATCACCTGCTCCACCTGGGCCGGATCGATGCCCGCCCGGTCGACCACCCCGCGCACCGCCGCGCCCAGCAGTTCGGCCGCGTGCAGCCCGGACAGCCAGCCGCCGCGTTTGCCGATCGGCGTGCGTGCCGCGGCCACGATCACCGGTTCGCCCACGAGTGTCCCCTTTCCAAGGCTCCGTCCCTCGCAAAACTAGAACACGTTCCTGTTATTGACAAGTGAACGCACGGCAGCGCGGAAGTCGATCATCAACTCCTGAGCAAGCGCTCACCTGCACGGATTGGTTCTGGAACGGTAAAGTAAACAGGTTTCACTCAAGCGGGTTCCGTTGGTTAACACCGTATGCTCTACTGGGGTCATAGAACGCGTTGCAGTTGGGTATCACCGCCGATCCCGCGCAGGAGGCCAAGCCGTGGCAGCCCCGCTTTTGCCCGCCGGTTTCGACTTCACCGATCCGGACCTCTACGCCAGCCGGCTGCCCCTGGAGGAGTTCGCCGAACTCCGCCGCACGGCGCCCGTCTGGTGGAACCCTCAGCCGCACAACACCGCCGGATTCGGCGACGACGGCTATTGGGTCGTCACGCGGCACGCCGACGTCAAGGAGATCTCGCGCGACAGCGAGCTCTACTCGTCGAGGGAAAAGACCGCGATCATCCGGTTCGACGACCAGATGACCGCCGAAGGCCTCGACGCCAACCGGCTCGTCCTGCTGAACATGGACGCGCCGCAGCACACCAAGCTCCGCCGCATCGTGTCGAAGGGGTTCACCCCGCGCTCGATCGCGAAACTCGAGGACACCCTGCGCGACCGCGCCGAGCGGATCGTGTCCGAGGCCAAGAAGAAGGGCTCCGGCGACTTCGTCACCGACGTCGCGTGCGAGCTGCCGCTGCAGGCGATCGCCGAGCTGATCGGCGTGCCGCAGGAGGACCGGCTCAAGATCTTCGACTGGTCCAACCAGATGATCGCCTACGACGACCCGGAATACGACCTCGAGCCGATCGCCGCGTCGGCGGAACTCGTCGGCTACGCCTGGAACATGGCCGAGGACCGCCGCCGCTGCCCGATGGACGACATCGTCACGAAGCTCGTCCAGGCCGACGTCGACGGCGAATCGCTCGGCTCCGACGAGTTCGGCTTCTTCGTGATCCTCCTGGCCGTCGCGGGCAACGAGACCACCCGCAACGCCATCACGCACGGCATGAAGGCGTTCCTGGACCACCCGCAGCAGTGGGAGATCTTCAAGGAACAGCGCCCCAAGACCGCGCCGGACGAGATCGTCCGCTGGGCGACGCCGGTCGTCGCGTTCCAGCGCACCGCCACGCGCGACACCGAACTGGGCGGCGCGCAGATCCGCAAGGGCGACCGCGTCGGGATGTTCTACAGCTCGGCCAACTTCGACCCCGAAGTCTTCGACAAGCCCGGCGAGTTCGACATCCTGCGCGAGGACAACCCGCACGTCGGCTTCGGCGGCACCGGTTCGCACTACTGCATCGGCGCGAACCTGGCCCGGCTGGAGATCGACCTGATCTTCAACGCGATCGCCGACGTGATGCCCGGCATCGCCGAGGTCGCCGCGCCCGAGCGGCTGCGTTCCAGCTGGCTCAACGGGATCAAGCACTACCAGGTCCGCTACGCCTGAGCAGGCGAAACGCCCGGGCGCAATGCTTGCTCGGCAGGGAGCACCGCGCACCGGCATGATGGCCCCGTGCGCACGACGGTAGACGCGGAGTTCGGCGTCCGGGTGACGAAACCCGGTCTCGCCGCGATCTCGGTCGCCGCCGTGCGCGCGGACGCCGGCGAACTCACGGTGTCCGACGCCGGTTCCGCACGCACCGCCGAGTTCGAACACGGCACGCGTGCGGAGGTGTACGACCTCGCCGAGGGCGAGCATCGCGTCGCCTATCACGGAGAACGCGTGCTGCACCGAGGCAACGCCGAAACCGTCACGCTCGCCGACATCGCGCGGTACACCCGGCCCAGCCGGTACTGCCCGTCCGATCGGATGAGCGGCTTGCTGCCGCCGGACATCGGCGATCTGCCGGACGCGCGGGCGCGAGTGCAAGCGATCGTCGATCACGTACACCGCAGGCTCATGTACACCGTCGGCTCCGGCGGCCCCACTCACGACGCCATCGACACGCTCCTCGCTGGCGCAGGCGTGTGTCGCGACTTCGCGCACGTGTGCATCGCACTGTGCCGACTCGTGGATGTTCCCGCGCGCTACACGTCGGTGTACGCACCGGGTTTGCAGCCGATGGACTTCCACGCGGTCTTCGAGGCAGGCATCGACGGCCGCTGGTACGTCTTCGACGCCACCCGCCTGGCCCCGCGCCAGACCATGCTCCGCATCGCGACCGGACGCGACGCCGCCGACACCCCGTTCCTCGCGACACTGGGGTGCGAACTCGACTTCCTCGGCGCGACCGTCTTCGCCACGACCGACGAACCGCTGCCGCGTGACGACGGGCACGCCCCGGTCGTACTGGCCTGAATGCGTGTCTTTTGCGACAAACAGCGCGTCCGCTGGGTAGACAGGGACAGTGAAGCGTTCCCGCGAGACCCCCGGGCCGAGCAGATGGGCCCGTGCGCGTGCCCGGTACCGATGGCTTGACCACATCGCCCGGGCCACCAACCGGTACATCGACTACGGCGGCTACCACTACGTCGCGTCGATCACCTACTTCAGCCTGCTGTCGCTGGTGCCGATCCTGATGCTGTCGTCGTCGGCGGCCGGGTTCGTGCTCGCGTCGCAGCCGCATCTGCTCGACGCGCTGGTACGCGGCATTTCCGGTTCGCTGCCCGGCCCGATCGGCTCGCAGGTGTCGTCGATCCTGACCGGGTTCGTGGAGCAGCGCACCGGCGTCGGGGTCGCCGGTCTGGTCGTGGGCCTGTACTCCGGCTGGAACTGGATGAACGCGCTGCGGGACGCGCTCACCGCGATGTACGGCCAGAACCGGTCCGAGGGACCGCTGCTTCGCACGATCCTCATGGACGTGCTGGCGTTGCTCGGCCTCGCCGCGGCGCTGCTGGTGTCGTTCGGGATCTCGGTGTCCGGCACGGCGGTCGGCCGCTCGCTGCTGGGGCTGGTCGGCGTCGAGGACACGAGCTGGGGGCACAACCTGCTGTCGTTCGTCTCGGTGCCGCTGGCGCTGCTCGCCGACTGGATGGTGTTCCTCTGGGTGCTCACGCGGCTGCCGAGGGAACGCGTCGGCTGGCGCAGCGCGATGCGCGGCGCGGTCGCCGCCGCGGTGGGGTTCGAACTGCTCAAACTGGCCGGCGGGTTCTACCTGAACCTGATCAGCAAGTCGCCGTCCGGCGTCGCGTTCGGTTCGGTGATCGGTCTGCTGTTCTTCATCTCGCTGATCGCGCGGATGCTCGTGTACATCACCGCCTGGACCGCCACCGCCCGCGACGCTCCGCGCAAACCGATCCAGCCCCCGGTCGCGACGCAGCTGCGGCCGATCATCGCGCCCAAGCAGAACAGCGCGAAGGCTGCGGTGCTGGGCGCGATGGTCGGCGCGTTGGGGACGTTGTTCGCGTTGAGGGGGCGGCGAAAGGACTCTTGAGCCGGTGCTACCCGGCTGGATCACTCATGAGGGCTTTTCGGAGCCCACGACCCACATGCTGTAGTACTGCGAGCCGCCGCCGTAGGCGTGTCCCATCGCGATCCGGGCACCGTCGACCTGGTAGTCGCCAGCGCGGCCCATCACCTGTTTCGCCGCTTCGGAAAACCGCAGCATCCCGGACGCGCCAATCGGATTCGACGACAGCACGCCGCCCGACGGGTTCACCGGCAGCCGTCCGCCGAGCGCGGTGTCGCCGGCCTCGGTGATCTTCCAGCCCTCGCCTTCGGCCGCGAAGCCGAGGTTTTCCAGCCACATCGGCTCGAACCAGGAGAACGGCACGTAGATCTCCGCGACGTCCACTTCGGACAGCGGATCGGTAATGCCCGCGTCGCGCCACAACGCGGCGGCGGCGTCGCGACCGGCTTGCGGGCTGACCTGGTCGCGTCCGGCGAACGTCGTGGGCTCGGTCCGCATCGCCGTCGAGTGGATCCACGCCGCGCCACCCGGCACAGCGTCCCCGGCGGCTTCGTCGCCGAGCACCATCGCGCAGGCGCCGTCGGAGGACGGGCACGTTTCGTCGTAGCGGATCGGATCCCACAGCATCTGCGAGGCCTGCACCGACTCGACCGTGATGTCGGGCTGCTGCAAGTGCGCGAAGGGATTCAGCGCGCCATTGCGCCGATCCTTCGCCGCCACGATCGCCCCGATGTGTTCCGGCGCACCGGAACGGCGGATGTACGACCGCACGTGCGGTGCGAAGTATCCGCCGGCTCCGGCACCGACCGGCATCTGGAACGGCGGCAGGATCGACAGGCCCCACATCGCGTTCGATTCGGACTGCTTCTCGAACGCCACCGTCAGCACGCGCTGGTGCACGCCGGACTGGACCAGCGAAGCGGCGACCAGCGCGGTCGACCCGCCGACCGAACCCGCGGTGTGCACGCGGATCAACGGTTTCCCGTTCGCGCCCAATGCGTCCGCGAGGAACAGTTCGGGCATCATGACGCCCTCGAAGAGGTCCGGTGCCTTGCCGATCACGACGGCTTCGATGTCGTCCCATCCGACCTGGGCGTCCACCATCGCGCGGTCGATCGCTTCGCGGAGCAGACCGGCCATCGACACGTCGGTGCGCTTCGCGCGGTGGTGCGTCTGCCCGGTCCCGAGCACCGCGGCGAGCTGTTTCGTCATCGTGCCTCCAGCACGGCGAGGAGGTTCTGCTGCAGGGCAGGTCCGCTGGTCGCGTGGGCGAGCGTCTTGGCCGCCTCGCCGCGATGGATGCGCGCTGCGGCTTCGCCGATCCGCGCGAGACCGGCGGAGAACATCGGATTCCCGGTGAGCGCACCGCCGGACGGATTGATCCGGAAGTTGTCGTCGAGATCCAGTTCGCGGCGCAGGATGAGTTCCTGGTGCGTGAACGGCGCGTGCAGTTCGGCCAGTTCGACACCGTCGAGATCCAGCCGGGCCGCGGCTAAAGCGGTGGACGGGGAACGCGTGAGGTCGCGCGCACCAAGCACGGGGGAGTCGATGCGGTGCTCCAGCCCGGAGATGATCGCGGGCCGCTCTACGAGGTCGCGCGCTCGTTCTTCCGACGCCAGGATGATCACCGCCGCGCCGTCCGTCACCGGCGCGATGTCATGTGCACGAAGGGGATCGGCGACATACGGGGTGTCGAGCAGATCGGCGACGTCGACGGTTCCGGACAACTGAGCGGCCGGGTTGTTCGCCGCGTCGGCACGCGAGCGGGCCGCGACTTCGGCGAGGTCCTTTTCGGACCACAATCCGCCTTCAAGTCCCAACCGGGCCTGGAGGCCAGCGATCGCGAGAGAGTCCGGCCACAGTGGAGTGACGAGGTACGGGTCCAGCTGCATCGCCATGACCCGGCGGAGCTGTCCGGCGCTGGCTTTGCCGAAGCCGTACACGAGCGCGGTGTCGACTTCGCCGGTGCGGATCTTCAGCCAGGCCTCATACAACGCCCAGGCGGCGTCCATTTCCACATGGGACTCGTTGATCGGCGGGAACGCACCCAGCGCGTCGACCGCGGCGATGAACGAAAAAGCGCGTCCGGCAAGGTAATCCGACGAACCGGAGCACCAGAATCCGATGTCTTTTTTGGACAGTCCGGTGGCGGCGAACGCCTCGGCGAGGATCGGCACGAGCATTTCCACGCCGTTCGTGGTGCCCTCGGTCTTCCGGACGTTGGGCGCCTGCGCGAAACCGGCTACGGCTACTTCAGGCATGGTTCCTCACAGGTGGTGGGCGAAGGTCTCGTACGCGGCGTCCGGCTCGCCGGTGGGCTCGAAGTGGCTGATGTTCTCCAGCGACGTCCACCATTCCTCGCGCGGCCGCCAGTTGGCGCGCACGCGCATGCCCATCCGGACCTCCTCGGCGGCGCAGCCGAGAACCAAGTGCAGGAAGGCGATGTCGGCTCCGTCGAGCAGGATGTACGCCGCGACGTACGGAGGTTTGATGCGCTGGCCGAGGAACGGCACGTTGACGATGCAGAACGTCGTCACGATGCCGGTGTCGGGCAGTTCCACCTCGTCGGTGGTCGGCACGCCGTCCACCGGGCACGCGCCGCGCGGCGGGATGTAGACCTTGCCGCACGCCGGGCAGCGCTGGCCGAGCATCCGTCCTTCGGCGAGACCGCGCAGATACCGGCTTTCCTCCGGCGACGCGGAGTGCTGGTATTTCAGGTGCACTGGCGTGATGATCACGCTGACCGGCGCACCTTCCTCGCGTTCCGCCACCGGCGGGGGAGCCTCGGTGGGCGTGGTGTCCGGCGCGTCCGCGGGCAGGAAGTACGCGATGTCGCGGATGTGGCCGACCGTTTCGTCAGCCCACCGCACGCGCACTCGCTGTCCGATGTGGACATTGTCCGGGGAACCGGCGTCGAGAGCGTGCAGCAGGCTGGTGTCCGCGCCGTCGAGTTTCACCAGCACCCAGGCGAACGGACGCGACAGCGGCTGGCCGTCGAGCGGATCCGCGCACCAGGACCAGGAAACCACGGTGCCTTCGTCGGCGACCGGGACGAACTCGGTCAACGGGTCCGCGGTGGCCGGGTCGTACTCGACCGGCGGCACGTGCACGCGTCCGTCGCTGCCGCGCACGCCTTCGATCCGGCGTTCGCGCAGCGCGTTGACGAACCGGCCGAGCACCGGGCCGGTCGAACGGGTGTAGTCGAAGCCGACGTTGAGCGGCGCCGACAGAGGGGCATCCGAAACCGTCACGGCTCCGAGTGAAACACGTTCTCGAATCCGAGGCAAGGAACCTGTTGTGCCAATGTGGAACGCGTTCTAGATTTGGATGCTATGGACCTGGGACTGTGGACCATCGCCGCGGCCGAGCCCGCCCGGGTGGCGCTGGTTGATCCGGACGGGCGGGAAATCTCCTACGGCGATCTGACGGCGAAAGCCAACCGGTACGCCTCCGGGCTGCGCGAGCTGGGCCTCGGCGTCGGCGATTCGGTGGTGCTGCTGCTGCCGAACGGCGACGACCTGGTCGCGGCGTACTTCGCGGCGATCCAGACCGGGCTGTACGTGGTGGTGGTGAACTGGCATCTCGTCGGGCCGGAAGTGGCGTACATCCTCGCCGACAGCGGGGCAAAGGCCTTTCTGGCCCACGAACGGTTCGCGGACGTCGCGGTGGCTGCGGCCGACGAGGCCGGGCTGCCCGCTTCGGCGCGGTTCTCGGTCGGCTCGGTGGCCGGCTTCCGTCGCGTCGAGGAACTCGGCGCGGGGCTGGGCGACGCGCGGCCGGACAACCGGACCGCCGGGTCGCCGATGCTTTACACGTCTGGCACGACTGGGCGGCCCAAGGGCGTGAAGCGGCCACTGACCGGGGCGGACCCGGATCAGGTGCCTGCCGCGTCGACATGGTTCTTCGGAGTGTTCGGGCTGCAGCCGTTCGACGGTCACGTGCATCTGTGCGGTTCGCCGTTGTATCACACGGCGGTGCTCAATTTCGTGGCTATTTCGCTGCAGCTGGGGCACACCGCGGTGCTGATGGACCGGTGGGACGCCGAGGAAATGCTGCGGTTGATCGAGCGGCATCGGGTTACGCACAGCCATATGGTGCCGACGCAGTTCCGCCGGTTGCTGGCTTTGCCGGACGACGTGCGGGCGAAATACGACCTCAGTTCGCTGCGCGTGATGATTCACGGGGCGGCGCCTTGTCCTATTGAGGTCAAGCGGCAGATGCTTGACTGGTGGGGACCTGTCGTTACCGAGTATTACGCGGCGACTGAAGGCGGCGGGACGGTGATTTCCGGCGAGGACTGGCTGCGCAAGCCCGGGTCGGTCGGGTTGCCGTGGCCGGGGTCGACGATCCGGATCCTGGACGACGCTGGGAACGAGGTGCCGGTTGGCGAGACCGGCGCGGTGTACATGAAGATGGGCGACTCCAAGTTCGAGTATCACCGCGACAAGGCCAAGACGGAGAAGGCTCGGGTCGGGGATCTGTTCACGCTCGGGGACGTCGGGCATCTTGACGAGGACGGGTATCTGTTCCTGCACGACCGCAAGGCCGACATGATCATTTCCGGCGGGGTGAATATTTATCCGGCGGAGATCGAGGGCGAACTGGTGATGCATCCGAAGGTCGCGGATGTCGCGGTGTTCGGGATTCCGCACGAGGATTGGGGCGAGGAGATCAAGGCGGTGGTGCAGCCCGCGGACGGGGTCGAGGGGTCTCCGGAATTGACCGCCGAGTTGCTTGCCTACGCCGAAACTCGCCTGGCGCGGTTCAAGCTGCCGCGGTCGGTGGATTATCTGCCGGAGTTGCCTCGGGATCCGAACGGGAAGCTGTACAAGCGGAAGTTGCGGGAGCAGTACGTGTCCTGAGAGGGCGCCCCGAAGCCCGATTGCGACGACGGCGCGGGGGAGTGTGGGTGCTTGGGCGGGCCGGGTGCTCCGGCTGCGGTGGGTGGCGGGGCTGGCTAGCGCCCCAATGTGGCATTGGGTGCGTCTGACGCACCGAACGCCACATTGGGTGCATGTGACGCACCGAACGCCACATTGGGTGCGTTGCGGCGGCGGGGTTCCCCTCGCGGACGGTCGTCAGCGGCCTTGGAAGTTAGGTTTGCGCTTTTCGGCGAAGGCTTTCGGGCCTTCCTTCGCGTCGGCGGAGGCGAAGACCTCGATGCCGTATTTGGCGTCCAGTTTGAACGCTTCCTCCTCGTGCATGCCTTCGGTGTCGCGGATGGTCTTGAGGATCGCGCGTATCGCCAGCGGGCCGTTGTCGTTGATCAGTTCAGCGAGTTCCAGCGCGCGAGCCAGCGCTTGACCGTCGGGGACGACGTGGCCGACCAGGCCGATGTCGCGTGCCTCCGCGGCGGTGATGTGCCGGCCGGTGAGGAGGAGGTCGGCGGCGACGGTGTACGGGATCTGCCTGGGCAGCCGCACGGCTGAGCCGCCCATCGGGAACAAGCCCCAGCGTGGTTCGGAGACGCCGAACTTCGCGCTTTCGGCGGCCACCCGGATGTCGGTGCCCTGCAAGATTTCCGTGCCGCCCGCGATGGCCGGGCCTTCGACGGCGGCGATGAGCGGTTTCGTCAGACGGCGGCCCTTCAGCAGGCCCTCGATGCGGCTCGGGTCGAAGGAACCGTTTGCGAAAGATTTGTCCGGAGCGTTGCGGGACATGGATTTCAGGTCCGCGCCGGCGCAGAACGCGCCGCCCGCGCCGGTCAGGACGCAGCTGCGCACCTGGTCGTCGGAATCCACCCGGTCCCAGGCCTCGACCATGATCGAAAGCATCTCGCCGGTGAGGGCGTTGCGGGCTTCCGGGCGGTTCATCGTCACCACGAGCGTGCGGCCTTCGAGTGCGACGAGTGCGTGGGGTTCGGCCACCGGGGCCTCCTTGTCAGCGGACCGGGGTCATCGGGATCATTGCCCAGAACGATAACATGTTCTACTTTGGGTGCGTGGCACTCAACATCGCGGATCTACTCGAGCACGCCGTCGACGCCGTGCCGGAACGCGTCGCGGTCGTGTGCGGACAGCGCCAGGTCACCTTCGCGCAACTGGAGAAGCGCGCGAACCGGCTGGCGCACCACCTGGCCGCGCACGGCGTGGGACCCGGCTCCCACATCGGTGTCTATTCCCGGAACTCCATCGAAGCACTGGAAGCCATGTTCGCCGCGTACAAACTGCGCGCGATCGCGGTGAACGTGAACTACCGCTACGTCCACGGGGAGCTTCGCTATCTGTTCACCAACGCCGACCTGGTGGCGCTGGTGCACGAGCGGCGCTACTCCGACCGGGTGGCGGCAGTGCTGCCGGAAACACCAAAACTGAAACACGTTGTAGTCGTCGAGGACGGTTCGGACACGCCGTACGAGACGGGCGTCGAGTACGAGTCGGCGCTCGCGGCCGAGTCGGACGAACGCGACTTCGGCGAGCGCAGCGCCGACGATCTGTACATCCTCTACACCGGCGGCACCACCGGCTACCCCAAGGGCGTGCTGTGGCGGCACGAGGACATCTGGCGCGCACTCGGCGGGGGCATCAACTTCGTCACCGGCGAGTACGTGCCGGACGAATGGACGCTCAGCGAACAAGGCAAATCCGGTTCGCTCGTGAGGCTGCCCGCCGCGCCGCTGATCCACGGAGCGGCGCAGTGGGCCGCGTTCGGCGCGCTGTTCACCGGCAGCCCGGTGGTGTTCGTCCCGCAGTTCGACGCGCACGACGTCTGGCGCGCGGTGCAGGAACACAAGGTGCAGGTGCTGACGATCGTCGGCGACGCGATGGCGCGGCCGCTCGTGGACGCGTACCGCTCCGGCGATTACGACGCCTCGTCGCTGGTCGCGGTGTCGAGCCACGCGGCACTGTTCTCGCATTCGGTGAAACAGGAATTCCTGGAGATGCTGCCGAACGTCGTGATCACCGACGCGATCGGCTCTTCGGAGAGCGGGTTCACCGGAATCGGCATGGTGGGCAAGGATTCCGACCATTCGGCGGGTCCGCGGGTGAACTTCGGCAAGGACGCCATCCTGCTCGACGACGACGGCAAGCTGGTCGAACCGAAACCCGGCGCGATCGGGCTGATCGGCCGCCGCGGGCACGTCCCGCTCGGCTACTACGGCGATCCGGAGAAAAGCCGCACCATTTTCACCGAAATCGACGGCGTCCGTTACGTCGTGCCCGGCGACTACGCCCGCTACGAGGAAGACGGCACGGTTACGTTGCTGGGCCGGGGATCGCAGTGCGTGAACACCGGCGGCGAAAAGGTGTATCCCGAAGAAGTCGAGGGCGCGCTGAAATCGCATCCGGACGTTTTCGACGCTCTGGTCATCGGCATCCCGGACGACCGGCTCGGCCAGCGCGTCGCCGCCGTCGTCCAGCCGCGCCCCGGCGTGCGGCCGGATCTGGCCGCGCTGGAAGCGCACGTGCGCACCGAGATCGCCGGATACAAGGTGCCGCGCACGGTGTGGCTGGCCGAGGAAATCGGCCGTTCGCCGAGCGGCAAACCGGATTATCCGTGGGCCCAGCGGTACGCCGCCGAACACGAACCCGCCTAGGAGGGCGCATGCGCACATCGTTGTGCGACCGGTTCGGCATCGAGGTGCCGATCTTCGGATTCACCCCGTCGGAACACGTCGCGGCCGCGATCAGCCGGGCGGGCGGCATGGGCGTGCTCGGCTGCGTCCGGTTCAACGACGCCGCCGAACTCGACGCGGTGCTGTCCTGGATGGACGAAAACACAGACGGAAAGCCTTACGGCGTCGACATCGTGATGCCGGCCAAGATCCCTTCCGAAGGCACCCAGACCGATCTGAACGAGCTGATCCCGCCCGGCCACCGGGCGTTCGTCGACAAAGTGCTGAAGGATCTTTCGGTCCCGCCCCTGCCGGACGACACCGACGAACGCGCCGGGGTCCTCGGCTGGCTGCACTCGGTCGCCCGGTCCCATGTGGACGTCGCGCTGAACCACCGGATCAGCCTGATCGCCAACGCATTGGGATCGCCCCCGGTCGACGTGATCACCCGCGCGCACGACGCGGGCGTCCCGGTGGCCGCTCTCGCCGGCAAGGGCTCGCACGCCGCCCGGCACGTCGACAACGGCGTGGATCTGGTTGTCGCACAAGGACATGAGGCAGGCGGCCACACCGGGGAAATCGCGACCATGGTGCTGGTCCCGGAAATCGTGGACGCCGTCGGCGACCGCGCCCCGGTGCTGGCGGCCGGCGGCATCGGCTCCGGCCGCCAGGTCGCCGCCGCCTTGGCGCTGGGTGCGTCCGGCGCGTGGATGGGCTCGTACTGGCTCGCGACGGAGGAGTACCTCCAGACGATGCCCGAATCGGAGGCAATGCAGAACGCACTGGTCGCGGCGACCTCCGCGGACACCGTGCGAACCCGGATCTACACCGGCAAGCCTGCTCGCCTGCTGAAAACCCGGTGGACGGAGGCGTGGGCAGCGCCGGGTGCCCCGGAACCGCTGCCGATGCCGTTGCAGAACCTGCTGGTTTCCCATGCGCACAACCGGATCCACGCCGCCGCGGACCCGTCGGTGGTGTCGATGCCGGTGGGGCAGATCGTCGGCAGGATGGACCGGGTCCGCCCGGTGGCCGAGGTGATGGCGGAGCTGGTGCGGGGATTCGAGGACACGGTTTCCCGGTTGGACAAGATCCGCTGAAACTCAGGCCAGGCGCTGTTTGATGAAGAGAGCGGCCCGGTCAAGGGCTTGATTCGCTTCGTCCAGGGTGTCGGTGAAGGTCTGGAAGACGTGCGGGACGTCGGCGGTGACATCGAGGATCACGTCGACGTCCGCGGCGCGGGCTCGTTCCGCCAGCCGGACCGAGTCGTCCAGCAGGATCTCGTTCGTGCCGACTTGCAGCAGGATCGGCGGGAAACCGGTCAGGTCGGCGTGGACCGCCGGGGCGAGCAGCGGCTGGGCGGGATCCGCGCCGGCCAGGTACAGCTCGCCGGTGCGGCCCATGCTCTCCCTGGTGAAGAAGGGGTCGCGGTCCTCCTTCGTCACCATCGACGCCCCGGTGCGGGTGTGGTCAAGGCCGGGTGAGAACGCGACGATCCCGGCAGGCACCGGCAGTCCCGCGTCGCGGGCGGCGAGGGTGGTGGTCACGCTGAGGCCGCCGCCCGCGGAGTCCCCGGCGAAGACGATCGAGGACGGGCCGGTGTCCTCCAGCAGGCTCCGGTAAGCGGCGAGGCAGTCTTCGATCCCGGCCGGGAACGGGTGCTCGGGCGCGAGCCGGTAGTCCAGCGACAGCGCGCGGATTCCGGTGCGCTGGACCAGGTTCGCCGTCAGCGCCATCGCCGTGTGCGGGGATCCGAGCGAGAACGATCCGCCGTGGAAGTACAGGATCGTGCCCGGCCGCGGCTCTCCCCGCGGCTCGACGAGGACGGCCGGTCGCCCGGCGAGCGTGGTCGGCGTTTGCCGCGGCTCTGCCGGGACGGGGAACTGGCTCATCAGCGCGGCGAACCCGGCCCGCATCTGGTCGATCGACGACGGCTCGGACCCCTGCGGTGCCTGCCGCAGCTTCTCGTCCACCGCGCGGCGCTGGTCCCTGCTCATCCGCTCTCCTCAAGATTCTTCGGAAGTATATGCCGAGGCATGTAATGCTAGACTATATGCCGTGGCAGGTACTTCGGCAAACGAGCAGCTCTTCGACCATCTGGTGCGGTGCGAGACCCGGATCTACAACGCGCTGAACGAGCGATTCAAGGCCGGGCACGGGATCGTCGCGTCGCAGTTCGAGTTCCTGCGGTACCTGCAGCGGCATCCGCAGTCGCGGGTCGCGGACCTCGCGGTGAACTTCGCCATCGGGATCGGGGCGACCAGCAAGGGCATCGACCGGCTCGAAACGCGCGGCTGGGTGCGGCGCGTGCCGAATCCCGAGGACCGGCGCTCGTCGCTCGTCGAACTGACGCCTGCGGGGCGCGATCTCGCGGAGGCGGCGGAGGAGACATTCCGGGAGCAGCTCGAGGAGTTGATCGGCTCGGTGGTGAGCGGGGATCAGGCCGCGGCGGTCATCGCGGTGCTGGCTGCGCTTCGAGGGGAGTTGGAGGAGCGGAACGTGGGGCTTCCGGCGGGGTAGTCGGAAGGGGTTCGGGGCGGTGGTCGTCCTTGCCGGGCCGGGCCCGGTTTGTGCTGTTGCGGTTCTGGCGGCGGTCGGGGCGAATGGTGGTGCTCGCGAGGCGAGGCGCGTGGCGGGGGTGCCAGGCGGGGAAGCACGCTCCGGGGTGCGAGACGCAGCATGATCTCCTGGCGAGTGGCAGCGCTGATCGTGCTCGCGAGGCGGCGTGCGAGCCGTCGCCGCACGTTGAGTCGTGGGGATGCGTCGCGTATGCCCGGGGCGGTTGTGAATTGTCGAAGCGGGGGATCGCCGCGCTCGACGGGCGGGGTGCGAGGCAGCCAGATCGCGATTCGCGGCAGAAGCGCCGCATGTGGCGGCAGTGTTGAGCATCGCCGCAGAGGAAACGCCGCACGGCCGCAGGACGGCACCAGCGCTGATCATTCTCGCGGAGCGAGGCGCGAGCCATCAACCGAGCAGCGAGCTGCAGCGGATGCGTCGCGGGCAAGCCGCGGTGGCAAGCGAACCGCCGCCGGAGACGTCTGCGCGAGCCGGGTGCGGAACCCCAGTGGAGTCTCCCGCACCCGGCTCAGCTCAGCTCGTCAGATCTTCCCGGCCGCCTCGGCGATGTCGGAGGCGAACGTGCTCACCTCGGTGTACACGCCGGGAGCGTGGGCCCGGGCACAGCCGTCGCCCCAGCTGACGATGCCCACCTGGACCCATTCGCCCGCTTCGTCGCGGCGGAACATCGGGCCGCCGGAGTCGCCCTGGCAGGTGTCGACGCCACCGGTGTCGAGGTTGCCCGCGCAGAGTTCCGCTTCCGGCTTCAGGTCGGTGTAGCTGCCGCCCTGGGACTGGCACGTCGAGTCGTCCACGAACGGGACCTCGGCCTTCAGCAGGTAGCGCTGCTGCGCGCCGCCTTCCTGGGCCGCGCCCCAGCCGGCGATGGTGAACGTGCCGGAGTTGTTGTCGGCGTTCTTCGCGATCGGCAGCGTCTGGATGCCGGTCACCGGGCTCGCGAGCTTGATCAGCGCCCAGTCGCCGCCGGTGGAATCGTACGTCGGGGAGCGGTAGACGTAAGTCGAGCGCACCTTTTTCGCGCTCGAACTCTGCAGGTCGACGACACCGAGCGTCGCGGTGATCGACGAATCCGCCCCGGTGCGGTCGACGCAGTGCGCGGCGGTCAGCACGATCTGGTCCGTGTACAGCGCGCCGCCGCAGCCCATCGAAAGCCGGACCATCCACGGGAATTCTCCCTGGCTGGCGCGAGTTCCGCCGACGACCTGAGGTTCCGCGCCCGGAGACGGCGTCGACGCCACGGCGGGCGTCGCGAACCCGGCGGCGGCCGCGAGTGCCGCGGCACCGGCGAGAACTCGCGTGAGCATGCTGAAGTTTCTCTTGTCGGCCAAGGGGATTGTCCTTCCGGTGTCCACTGTGGAGCTTCCGCTCCCGGGGCGGGGAGGTGTCGTGCGGTGACGAATCGACTACACCAGAGCGGCGGTAAGTGGACAACCAACTTTCTTCGGATCTTTCGGATTCTTCACCGGATCCGGCAGATTTCGGAGCGGAAGACAACGGTAAAAGCGGTCTTGACCTGGGGATGCGTGCTTATCGGAGTAACCGGGCGAGGGCGGAGCGAGGGGGACTTTCGCGCACCGGATCAGGAAACCTCTTGCCGGAAAAGGAAAACCGGCCGGTCAGTCCGCGATCCGTCGGCGGCGCACCAAGTACGCCACCACGCCCAGCCCGAGCACCAGGCATCCACTGAGCACCGAAGCGATCGGCAGGCTGAACGCCAGCACCGCACATCCCGCCAACCCGCCGGCCGCGACGATCTTCGGCGCGGCCCCCTCGTCCCGGCGCAGCGTCAACGCGGCAGCGTTCGCCACCGCGTAATACGCGAGCACCGCGAAGGACGAAAACCCGATCGCACCACGCAAATCCGTCGTCGTGGCCAGCACCGCGACCACTACGCCAACCGCCAGCTCCGCCCGGTGCGGCACCGAAAACCGGGGATGCACCGCAGCCAGGAACCGCGGCAGGTGCCCGTCCCGCGCCATCGCGAGCGTGGTCCGCGAGACGCCCAGCACCAAGGCCAGCAAAGAGCCCAACGCGGCCACCACCGCGCCGATTCGAACGACCGGCGACAGCCATGGCACGGCGGAAGCGAGCGGATCGGGACTCGTGCCGATTCCGTCCGGCCCCAATGTCACCAGCAGCACCACCGCCACCACGGCGTACACCACGAGCGTGAGTCCCAAAGCGAGCGGAATCGCGCGCGGAATCGTGCGGGCGGGATCGCGGACTTCTTCACCGAGAGTGGCCAGCCGGGCGTAACCGGCGAAGGCGAAAAACAGCAACCCGGCCGCTTCGAGCACTCCGCCGCCGTGAAACGGGGACCACGGGGAAACGTGCTCGCCGGAGAATCCGAAAACCGCGACCAGGGTGAGCACCACCAGGGTGACGCAAACGATCACCCGGGTCGCCAGCGCGGACCGGTGCACGCCCAAGTAGTTCACGCCGGTGATCAAGCCGATCACGGCCACCGCGAGCAAACTCCGCCAAGGCTGGCCGAGTCCGGGCGCGGCGTAAGCGACGACGGTCAGCGTCATCGCGGCGCAGCTCGCCGTTTTCCCGGCGACGAAGCCCCAACCCGCTATGTATCCCCAAAATTCACCGAGCCGAGCGCGTCCGTACACATAGGTGCCACCCGATTCCGGATACAGCGCGGCAAGACGGGCGGAAGAAGTCGCGTTGCAGTAGGCGACTAACGCGGCCACGGCGAGGGCAGGAAGCAATCCCGAACCCGCGGCGCGCGCGGCCGGGGCGAAGGCGGCGAAAACGCCGGCGCCGATCATCGAACCGAGTCCGATGAAAACGGCGTCGGCGAGGCCTAGCCTGCGAGCCAAAGGCATTGCGGATTCCTCCCGTGGGGGTCAGTTCGCGAGACAGCGAACCACGCGCCGCCCGTCTGGCATAGGCTCGGGTCTCGTGCCCACGTCTTCGCCGCTGTCCCGCCTGTCCGCCGACGGACCGGTCCGCGACGGCATCCCGGATCACGGCCGCGTGCCGCGCTACTACGCCGTGAAGGTCGAACTGCTGGCCGTCATCGCCGAACTGGGCGAAGGCAGCGCGCTGCCGACGGAACGCGAACTGTGCGAGCGGTTCGAGGTGTCCCGCGCGACGGTCCGGCAGGCGGTGGGCGAACTCGTCCTCGAAGGCAGGCTGTCGCGACGGCAGGGGAGCGGCACGTACGTCGCCGCGCCGAAGCTGGTCCAGCCGCTCGCGCTCGTCAGCTACACCGAAGGCCTGCGCCGCCAAGGCATCCGGCCCGGCCGTACGCTCATCACGCTCGAACGCCGCGCCGCGGGCACCGGATTGGCCGCCGACCTGCAGATCGAACCGGCCGCCGAGGTGATCCACCTGGAGCGCGTGCTGCTCGCCGACGACGAGCGCGTCGGCCTCGAATCAACCTTCCTCCGCGCCGACAAGTTCCCGACGCTGGACGAGGATTTCGATCCGGAGCAGTCGCTGTACGCGTTCCTGCGCGACGAACTGGGCGTGGTCTTCGAGGGAGCCGAGGAACGGGTGGAGACCGTGCTCGCGACGCCCCGGGAGGCGCTGCTGATCGGCACGAACCCGGCTTTGCCGATGCTGCTGCTGCACCGCGTGTCGTGGGGTCCGGACGGCGAGCCGTTTGAGCGGGTCCGGTCGCTTTACCGCGGTGACCGGCTGAGTTTCGTCACGCGACTGAATCGCGTCGAGTAGCTGTCACATTCCGCGCCGCCGGTTCGTTCCCTCCGTGCCGAACGGAGGGACAACCATGGAAATCGCGCTGTGGACCGCTCAGGCGGCTCTGGCCTTGCTTTTCGCCTTGTCCGGCGTGCTGAAGTCGACGATGTCGCGGCAGCGGCTGCTCGAGACGGGGCAGACCGGAGTGGCCGCGTATCCGATGCCGGTCGTGCGCTTCACCGCGATCTGCGAACTCGTCGCGGTGGCCGGCCTGATTCTTCCGAGGCTGACCGGGATCGCTCCAGTGCTCACCGGATGGGCCGCGGTCGGCTTGGCGGTGGTGATGGCCGGTGCGATGGCGGGGCACCTGCGGCTGGCCGTCACTGAGCACCGGTCGGCGGAGTACCGCAACGTGGCGGCGAATGTCGTGATCCTGGCGGTGTGCGTGTTCGTCGCCGCGGGCAGGCTGTGAAGATAACAGAACGGTAACTCATCCGGTCCAATATTCGAGGCCGCTTCATCTAGCGTTCCCCGTGCCGACAGGCTCCGTTGAGCGCGGGCGGCGACTGTTGCGGCCGTGCGAATCCTCATCGTTGGCGGCGGCGTGCTCGGCACCCAGCACGCCTGGCAGGCCGTGGAACGCGGTCACGAAGTACTCCAGCTCGAACGCGAGCCGGAGGCGCGCGGAGCGTCCGTCCGCAATTTCGGGCTCGTCTGGGTCGGCGGCCGCGCCTCCGGTCCAGAGCTGGAGACGGCGGTGCGCGCCCGGGAGTTGTGGGAGCGGATCGGCGAACGCGTGCCCGCGCTGGGTTTCCGGCCCAACGGCTCTCTGACGGTCATCCGCACCGACGCCGAGCTGGCCGTCGCGCAGGAGGTCGTCGCCGGGCCGGAGGCGGCTGAACGCGGCTTCAAACTCCTCGACACGAAGGAGACCCGGGCGCTGAACCCGGCTCTGCGAGGCAACTTCACCGGCGCGTTGTGGTGTGAGCGCGACGCAGCTGTCGAACCGAGGACCGCGCAGCCTGCCCTTCGCGCAGCACTTGAAGCCAGCGGTCGCTATCGCTGGCTGCCGGGCCGCGAAGTGCGGAAGCTAACGGAAAACGGCGTCGTCGACGACCACGGCGAGCGGCACGAAGGCGACGTCGTGGTGTTCTGCACCGGCGCGTGGCTCGGCGGCCTGGTCCGCGAGATCGCGGGCGAGATTCCGGTGCGACGGGTCCGGCTGCAGATGGCGCAGACCGAACCGCTGGACGAGCCATTGCCCACCAGCGTCGCGGACGGCGACAGCTTCCGGTACTACCCGGCCTACCGCGGCGCTGCGCTCGATGCGATGAACGAAGGCCAGCCGCAGGGCGAAATCGCCGCGCAGAACGCGATGCAGCTGCTGATGGTGCAGCGCCGCGACGGTTCGCTCACCATTGGCGACACGCACGAGTACGCGCAGCCGTTTTCCTTCGACGTCACCGAAGACCCGTATGAACACCTCGCCGAGGTGGCGGGCGCGTTGCTCGGCCGGTCGCTGCCGAAGATCCGCCGACGCTGGGCCGGTGTGTATGCGCAGGCAACCGACCAAGCCGCGGTAGTGCACCGGGAACAGTTGTCCGGCAACGCTTTCCTCGTCACCGGCCCTGGCGGCCGGGGAATGACCTGCTCGCCCGCAATCGCCGAAGACACCGCAAAGGAGCTGGGCTGGTGACCACCGAACTCGTCGTGCTCGACATGGCCGGAACCACCGTCGCGGACGACGGACTGGTAGAACGTGCCTTCACCGCGGCGATCGCCGCCGCCGGAGTGTCCGAAGAGGACGAACGATACGCCGGGATGCTCGGCTACGTCCGCGAAACCATGGGCCAGTCGAAAATCACCGTGTTCCGCGCGCTGCTCGGCGACGAAGACCTCGCCCAGCGCGCGAACGCCGAATTCGAAGGCTCGTACGGACGCCTGGTCGAGGCCGGGGAGTGCAAGCCGATCCCCGGTGCCGAGGAAATCATCCGCGGCCTGCGCGACCAGGGTGTCCGGGTCGCGTTCACCACCGGCTTCGCGCCCACGACTCAGCGCGCGCTGCTGGACGCGCTCGGCTGGCGCGACCTCGCCGACCTCGCGCTCGCTCCCGGCGACGGCGTGCGCGGCCGTCCCTATCCCGACCTCGTCCTCGCTGCGGCGTTGAAACTGCAGGTCACCGACGTCCGCAACATCGCGGTCGTCGGCGACACCCCCGCTGATGTCCGCACCGGTCTCACCGCCGGCGCCGGAATCGTCGCCGGAATGCTCACCGGCGCCAGCAACCGCGGCGAGCTGGAAGCCGCGCGCGCCACCCACGTCCTCGACTCCGTCTCCGCCCTCCCCGCCGTGCTCGAAGGAGCTGCCCAGTCATGAGAATCCGAAAAGCGGCCGTCGTCGCTCTCACCGCGACCCTCGTCGGCCTGCTGTCCGCGTGCGGCGGCACGGCGGGCGGCGCGTCCGGCGACCAGACCGTCACCGTGTACACCGCGGACGGGCTGGAGGACTGGTACAACGCCCGGTTCGCCGAGTTCAAACAGCAGACCGGGATCACCGTCCAAGCGGTCACGGCCGGTTCCGCCGAGGTCGTTTCGCGCGTGGGCAAGGAAAAGGCCAACACTCAGGCGGACGTCCTCGTGACGCTCCCGCCGTTCGTGCAGCAGGCGGCGAAGGAAGGACTGCTCGCCGCGTCCACGCCGAAGGGCGCCGACCAGGTTCCGGCCGCGCAGAAGGACCCGCAGGGCCGCTACTACGCGATGATGAACAACTACCTCAGCTTCATCTACAACCCGCAGCAGGCGAACCCGGCCCCGAAGACCTGGAACGACCTGCTCGACCCGAAGTACAAGGGCAAGCTCCAGTACTCCACGCCCGGTGAGGCGGGTGATGGAACCGCGGTGCTGCTGCAGGCCCAGCATGTCTTCGGCGACCAGGGCGCGCTCGACTACCTCGGCCGCTTGCAGGCGAACAACGTCGGCCCGTCGTCGTCCACCGGCAAGCTTCAGCCGAAGGTCGCGAAGGGCGAGGTGCTCGTCGCGAACGGCGATCTGCAGATGAACCTCGCCGAGATCGACAAGAGCGGCGGGTTCTCGGTGTTCTTCCCGGCCGACGCGCAGGGCAAGCGGTCCACCTTCGCGCTGCCGTACTTCGCCGGGCTGGTCAACAACGCGCCGCACGCCGACAACGCCCGCAAACTGCTCGACTTCCTGTTCTCGCCGGAAACCCAGGCGAAGGCCAGCGACGCGTACGGCATCCCGGCCCGCTCCGACGTCAAGCCGCAGGGCCCGAAGGCGGAGAAGATCACCGCCGCGATGTCCGGAGTGGACATTTGGACCCCGGACTGGAACACCGTCCTCGGCCGCCTCGACGCCGACCTCGCCGCGTACCGGAAGGCCACCGGACAGTGACTCCGGCAGTAGAGTTCCGCGGCGTATCCGTCCACTTCGGAGCGACGCAAGCGCTTGCCCCGCTGGATCTTTCGGTGGCGCGCGGGGAAACACTGGCGTTGCTCGGACCGTCCGGCTCCGGCAAGTCGACCGCGCTCAAGGCGCTCGCCGGGTTCCTCCGGCCGAGCGCCGGACGGGTGCTGCTCGACGGCCAGGACGTCACCGACCTGCCGCCGCACCGGCGTGGCCTCGGCGTGGTGGTGCAGAGCTACGCGCTCTTCCCGCACCAGCGCGTCGCCGACAATGTCGCGTTTGGACTCAAGGCGCGGAAGATGCGCCGCACGGACGTGATGCAGCGCGTCGGCGAGGTGCTGGAACTGGTCGGGATGAGCGAGTACGCGCGCCGGTATCCCCGTGAGCTGTCCGGTGGGCAGCAGCAGCGGGTCGCGCTGGCTCGGGCGCTGGCGATCCGGCCCAACGTGCTGCTGCTCGACGAGCCACTGTCCGCATTGGACGCCGCGCTGCGCGAGGACATGGTCGCGGAACTGCTGCGGCTGCGGGCAGAATTGCCGGACACGACGCTGATTTACGTCACCCACGACCAGAGCGAGGCTCTCGCACTCGCCGACCGGATCGCGGTGCTGCGCGACTCCCGGCTGGTCGAACTCGGTCCGTGCGAACAGCTTTACCGCCGTCCGGCCACCGAGTTCACCGCGAGTTTCCTCGGCGCGGCGAACCTCATCCCGGTCGAACTGGTGCGCGCGGACGGAACGGTTGCGACGGTCCGGCTGGCCGGGCGAGAGCTGTCCGCGGAACCATCCGGCACCCTCCAGCCGGAACGACCGGTGGCGCTCGGCGTTCGGCCGCACCGGATTTCGGTCGGCGAACCCGGGCCGGGCACCTTCCCGGCTCTGGTGCGCGGCGTGCAGTGGCGCGGTTCCGGGTACCGGCTCGACCTGCGGCTCACCGACGAGGTCTGCGACATCCGCGCCGAGGTGCCGGACAGTCCCGTGCTGCCTGCCGTCGGCGACCGGGTCGGGGTGTCCATTCCGGACGGTTGCCCGCTGGTAGGAGTCGGCGGATGACCGGCCTCGCCCTCGGGACTGCCGCACTCGCCCCGACCCGGCGCGGCGCGCGGCCCCGCCGGTACCGGATCGGCTGGCTGCTCCCGCCCGCGATCGTGGTCGCCGGGTTCTTCGGCTACCCGCTGGTGCTGGTGATCCTGCAGTCGTTCACCGCGCAGGACGGCAGCGTCGGCTTGTCAGTGTGGACGCAAGTGCTGTCCTCGCCGGAATTCGGCCGCGCGGTGTGGCAGACGGTGTTGCTGGCCTTAGGGTCGATGGCCGGCTGTGTACTGCTCGGCGGTTTCCTCGCGCTGGTTGTCGCGTTCGTCCCGTTCCCCGGGGCGACATTGCTGGCGCGGCTGGTGGACACGGTGCTGGCGTTCCCGTCGTTCCTGATCGCGCTGGCCTTCACGTTTCTCTACGGCGGCGCGGGAATCTTTGGCACCGCAGGTTTTCTGTACTCGCCGTGGGGTGTGCTGCTCGCCGAGATCACCTTCTACACGCCGTTCGTGATGCGCCCCGCTCTCGCTGCGTTCAGTCAGGTTCCGTCCGCGCAGCTGGAGGTGGCGGCGAGCCTCGGCGCGCGGCCGGGCCGGGTGCTGTGGCGGGTTGTGCTGCCGGAAGCGTTGCCGTCGCTCGCGTCCGGGGCGTGTCTGGTGCTGCTGCTGACGATGAACGAGTTCGGCATCGTCCTGTTCCTCGGTGCGAAGGGCGTCTCGACATTGCCGATGCTGGTGTACGGCAAGGGAATCGTCACCTTCGACTTCCCGGCGGCTTCGGTGGTCGCAGTGGTGAACGTGGTGCTTTCGCTGGTGCTCTACACGGTTTACCGGCGCGTGGTCGGGAGAGGAGGCCGCCGTGCTGCTGTGGACGCGGCGTAGCCGGTTGCTGGTGTGGCTGGCGTTCGGCGTGGTTTTCCTCGGTGTGGTGGCTGCGCCGCTGGTGATGATCGTCCTGGCGTCGTTCGCCGGAAGCTGGACGGGTGTGCTGCCCAGCGGGCTCACCGGCGCGCATTACACCGAGGCACTGTCCGGCGAAACGTTCGCGAGCCTGTCGGTGAGCGCGCAGACCGGGGTGATCACATCGCTGGTCTCGGTGGTGCTCGGAACCTGGGCCGCACTGGCCGTCGACCACGCGCCGCCGCGGCTGCGCCGGATCGCGGATTCGCTGTTCCACCTGCCGATCGCGGTGCCTTCGGTGGTGCTGGGGCTCGCCTTGCTGGTGGCGTTCAGCCGGCCGCCGCTGGCGTTCAACGGCACGCGCTGGATCGTGCTGGCCGGGCACCTGATGATCCTGCTGCCCTTCGCGTACAGCACGGTTTCCGCCGCACTGCAACGGGTTGACCCGCTGCTCGCGCAGGCCGCGGCGAGTCTTGGCGCGCGTCCGTTGCGGGTGCTGCTGCGTGTCCGGTTGCCGGTGTTGCTGCCCGCGATGTCGGCTTCGGCCGGTTTGGCGCTGGCGATGTCGATGGGCGAATTGGGCGCGACGATGATGCTGTACCCGCCGGACTGGCGGACGCTCCCGGCGACCATTTTCTCCCTGACCGACCGGGGACAGGTGTTCCTGGCTTCGGCGAGCACTGTGCTGTTGCTGGTGGTGACGCTGGCTGGGGTGGTGCTGCTGGGGCTCGTGCGGGGGAAGGCTTCGGCTCGGTGAAATAGTTTTCGCTCGGATGCAACCTTTCCGGTGCCGATTCCGTCCGCGATGCATGCGGACAACAGGGAAAATTGTGGGAGCGAGCGCGCTGCTGCTGACGGTCGCGGCGTGCGGGGGCAACGGGACCGTGGCTGCGCCGGTTTCCTCCAGCCCGGCGTCCAGCTCGGTGTCCAGTTCGGTGGCGGTGCCCTCGTCGCCGTCGGTTTCGCCGCCGCCAGTGACAGCGCCGCCGAAGAGCCGTCCGACGCAGGGGCCGCCGCCTGGGGATACCGCGCCCGCGGCTGGGCAGGTCAATGCTTCGGCACTGCCGGCTGATTACCCGCACGATGTCACCCTCGCGGAGGGTGGGGCTGTGGTGGTGATCCAGGCCGAGGAGGGCGGATGCGACAAGCTCAGTGCGAAGGCGGGGGAGCAGACGGCGACTCAGGTTGTCGTGCTGGTGACTAAGACCAAGCCGCCGCACGGGCAGATGTGCCCGATGCATGTGCGGGAGATTTCGCTGCCGGTCCGGCTCGCCGCACCGCTGGGGGGACGTCAATTGGTGCTGCGGGCCGGTTCGTGAAGATCGGGTGCAACCCGGCGGGGCGGTCGTACCGTCCAGGGAGCATGAGGTACTCGACGAAGCTGATCGGAACGACACGACTGGCAGGCGCGGCACTGGTGCTCACCATGGCGGCCGCGTGCGGCAGCCCGGCGGGCATGGCGAACGCACCAGCGTCCGGGACCGAGACTGCGCCGGCGAGCGGCAGCGTTTCGGCGCCGCCTACGGGTAAACCGCAGTTCAATCCGCCTCCTGGGGCGGTGCGGGTGCCGGACAACCGGGTTGACGGGACTGCGCTGCCTAAGACGTTTCCTAAGGAGGTTTATTCGGACAGCGGGGGGAAGGTGCTCGTGGTGCGGGCTGAGGAAGGGGGGTGTGGGCATGCGCTTGGGGCCGCTACTGAGCAGACTCCGCAGCGGGTGGTGGTGGATTTGAGCGAGACCAAGGCGCAGACCGGGCAGATGTGCACTATGGATTTGCGGCATCCGGTGATTTCGGTGCCGTTGGCTGCGCCTATTGGGGATCGGGTTGTGGTGTTGAAGCAGTCTCCTGCTCGGTGACGGGGCGGTCGGACGGCTCGTCGGGGGGTCGTTCGGTCAGGGGGGCTCGTCGCCTGGCGGCGACATTGCCGTGGGTGCTGCTCGGGGCACCCCGAAGCCGATTGTGACGACGGCGCGGGGGTGCTTGTCAAGGC
>NZ_JBSHAM010000051.1:0-46699 GCF_053611505.1 Amycolatopsis sp. NPDC054798
GCCCCAATGCCACATTGGGTGCGCTGAACGCACCGAACGCCACATTGGGTGCATCTGACGCACCCAATGTGGCATTGGGGCAGAGCCCGCCGCATCGTCCCCGCCGCAGCCCGCCGCAGCCCGCCGCAGCCCGCCCCGCCGCCCCGCCGCCCCGCCGCCGCGCCGAAGCCCGCCCAACCAGCCAACGCCGCACGAGATTCCCCGCATCACTGTCTCGGCGCCCCGCCCCGCTTCGGGCGCTCCACTGTTTCGGTCTCCCCATCTCGGTTCGGGTACTCCGCTGTCTCGGCACCCCACCTCGCTTCGAGCGCTCGCTGTCTCAACACCCGCCCCCCTCCAAGCCCTCCACCACCCCGGCACCCCCTCCCACCTCGGGGCACTCCAGGACCCTCCGCCCCACCGGATAGGCTGCCCGGCATGAGTGCGGTCTACGACTGCGGCAAGCGCGATTCCCGAGCCGAAGGCCTGTCCGCGGCGGCTGCCGCGGTGCGGTCGAGCCGGCTGGTCGTCCTGCCGACGGACACGGTGTACGGCATTGGCGCCGACGCGTTCGACGCGGGCGCTGTCCAGGCGTTGCTGCGGGCGAAGAACCGCGGCCCGGACATGCCGGTCGGCGTTCTCGTCGGTTCCTGGTCCACTGTGGACGGTCTGGTGCTCGGCGTTCCGCCGCAGGCGCGGGCGCTCATCGAGGCGTTCTGGCCCGGCGACCTGTCGATCGTGCTGCCGCACGCGCCGAGTCTGCAGTGGAATCTCGGCAACTCGCGCGGCACGGTGATGCTGCGGATGCCGTTGCACCCGGTCGCGCTGGAGCTGCTGCGCGACGTCGGCCCGATGGCGGTGTCGAGCGCGAACGTCTCCGGGCGTCCGCCCGCCTCGACCGCCGAGGAGGCACAGGAGCAGCTCGGCGATTCGGTGTCGGTGTATCTCGACGGCGGATCGAGCGGGGAGCCGGTGGCGTCGTCCATCGTGGACCTGACTGGCGACAAGCCGGTGGTGCTGCGCGAGGGCGCGGTCACGAAGGCGGCCATCGCCGAGGTGATGGGCATCGACCCGGAGACGCTGGACTGATCCGGGCAAGTGACTGCCGTTCACCGGGGCCGCACGCGGGCGCGGTAGCGTGGCGCGGTGACTCCGACCTCCCGGCGGGCGTGACGCGGTCATGCCTGTAGTCCAAGGACTTCTCCCGATCCGGGAGTACCTGCTCGTCGCGCTGACCGCGACCGCGGTGACCTATCTGCTGACCGGCGTCGTGCGGCGCGTGGCCATCCGGATCGGTGCGATCGCCAACCCTCGCGCGCGCGACGTGCACGTCAAGCCGATCCCGCGGATGGGCGGGGTCGGCATCTATCTCGGGATCGCCGCGGCGATGGGGCTGGCGCACCAGCTTCCCGCGCTCAGCCACGGGTTCGACGTCTCCTACGACGCGGTCGGCGTGCTGCTCGCGGCGGGCGTCATCTCGCTCATCGGCGTGCTGGACGACCGGTTCGAGCTCGACGCGTGGACGAAGCTCGCCGGACAGGTCATGTGCGCCGGGATCCTCGTCATCTTCGGCGTGCAGTGGGTGTCGTTCTGGGTGCCGTGGGGCGGCAACGGCGATTCCATCGGCTCGGTGCTGGTGCTGGACAAGAACCAGGGCGCGCTGCTGACCGTGGTGATGGTCGTGGTGATGGTCAACGCGATGAACTTCGTCGACGGCCTCGACGGGCTGGCCGGCGGGCTCGGCTTCATCGCCGCGACGGCCACCTGCGCGTTCTCGCTCGGCCTGCTCGACAACGCGGGCGGCGACTTCGGCGCGTACCCGCCCGCGCTCATCGCGGCCGCGCTCGCCGGGGCCTGTCTCGGTTTCCTTCCGTACAACTTCCAGCCGGCCAAAATTTTCATGGGCGACTCCGGATCGATGATGATCGGGCTGATGCTCGCCGGGGCCACCACCTCGGCCAGCGGCCGGGTCAACTACACCCGGTTCTCCGCCTCGGACGCGCTGGCCCTGCTGTCCCCGCTCGTGGTCGTGGTCGCGGTGCTTTTCGTGCCGGTGCTCGACCTCGTGATGGCCGTCGTCCGGCGCACCCGGCGCGGGCAGAGCCCGTTCGCCGCGGACAAAATGCATTTGCACCACCGGTTGCTGGAAATCGGCCATTCGCAACGGCGTGCGGTGCTGCTGATCTATTTGTGGGCCGGAATCCTGTCTTTCGGCGCGGTCTCCATCACGATTTTCGACAGCCCGGTCGTGTTCTGGGCGATTGGCGCCGCATTGGTGGTCGCGGTGCTGGTTTCACTGGTGCCGCGGCTGCGTTCCCGGCACCGCCACGGCGTGTGAGCCCGCGGGCGGTCTATACTGGCGGGTCGAACCGAACGAGGAGCGATTGCAGTGAGCGACACCGAGACGCCCGAGACGCCTCAGGCCAAAGCTCCGGAGAACCCGCACGCCGCGCCAGTGCGTCAGCTGGCGCGCTCGATGACGCGCGCCTCGCTGCTGTTCACCCCGCCGTTCATCCTGGTCTGCATTGTGCTTTTCACTGTCCTCAACGGACTGCACGGCTTCCTCGGGGCACTGGTCGGCGGCGTGCTGGCGATGATCGCCTCGCTGTCGACGCTGGGCATGATGAAGGTATCCGCCGGACAGGACCCCTCGCTGGTGATGCTCATCGCGCTCGGCGGTTACGCGGCCAAGGTCATCCTGCTGTTCCTCGCGCTGACCCTGCTCAAGGGCGTCACCGTGCTGCACCCGCTTTCGCTCGGCATCACGATGATCGTCGCCATTCTCGTGGCCGCCGCCGTCGAGTTCGCCGCATTCCGCAAAGCGCGTATCCCGACCATCATTCCCGCCTCGAATTGACGGATTCGGGACAAGGGTCCCAGCCGGATCCGGGACCTAAGTCCTGGACCGTTCGGCTGGTTAGGAGTACGCCTGTACGGCAGTGATTGACCTGCTGGTATGGTCCGCGTCATGGGTGGCGGCCTCGGCCGCGCACTCCCGACGACGAACCGCGATCAGCAGTGTGGCGACCGGATGGTTCCGCCTCTCCTTCCACTTCTGGTCCGAAGTAGACCGCAGGGCAGTGTTCACGCGAGACATCCCTCGTGCGCAGACCGGTGACTGGCTCCGCGCACGGTGGGTACCGCCGCCTCCGGCGTCCCGATGAGTATCGGGTACGTTAAGTCCAGATCGTGACGATTCCCCCGGCGGAGTGAACGCCGGCCGGGAGAACCGGGAGGAGCCCAGTGGCCGCGCTGGTACTGACCGAGGGTGCGACCTTCGCGCCCCCTGGCGCCGAAAGCTTTGAGCTGCCGCCGTTGTTCGGCTTCGTCACGAAGCCGATGCTTCTGGTGGTGCTCTCGGTGATCATCATCGCGGGGTACTTCCTGCTGGCGACGCGCAAGCTGAAGGTCGTCCCGAGCAAAGGCCAGTTCGTGGCCGAGGGCATCTACGACTTCGCGCGCAACAACATCGCCCGCGAGCAGATCGGCTCGAAAGACTTCCAGCGCTTCGTGCCGGTCATCTTCGCGTTGTTCACCTTCATCCTGCTGAACAACCTCTACGGGGTCATCCCGTTCCTGCAGTTCCCCACCATGGCGCGGTTCGGATTCCCGGTCGCGTTGTCGGTGCTCGTGGTCTACCCGGTTTACCACTACGTCGGGATCAAGAAGCACGGCCTCGGCGGGTACTTCAAGAAGGAACTCGCTCCGGCCGGCGTCCCCGGGCCGGTGCTTCCGCTGTACGCGCTGATCGAGTTCGCGGAGAAGTTCTTCCTCAACCCGCTCACGCTCGCCATCCGTGTTTTCGCGGCCATGTTCGCGGGACACCTGATCCTGGCGGTCTTCACCCTCGGCGGCACCTTCCTGCTGACCGAGACCTCGAGCATCGCGCTGAAGCCGGTGTCGCTGGTGGCGTGGATCTTCGCCATCGGCCTGACGTTCCTGGAGGCCTTCATCCAGTGCCTCCAGGCGTACATCTTCGCCCTGCTGTCCGCGGGGTACATCGGCGCCGCGCTGGCGTCGGAGCACTGAGAACACCTAAAGACCCCGATCCGCGTGAGTGCGCGGACCGAAGTGAAGGGAAACGCACGTGAGCAACATCGTTCTGGCCCAGGCCGCCGCCGAGACCATCAACCTCAACAAGGGCCTCGCCGCGATCGGCTACGGCCTGGGCGCGATCGGCCCGGGCATCGGTGTGGGCCTGATCTTCGCCGCGGTGATCAACGGCACCGCGCGTCAGCCGGAGGCCCAGAGCAAGCTGCAGGGCATCGGTTACGCCACCTTCGTGCTCACCGAGGTGCTGGCCCTGATCGGTATCGTCATCTACTTCATCGCCTCCGCCTGAGTCGTCCGCTCTCGCGTAAGGAGACGTTGTGCTGAAGACCGAAATGGTGCTCGCAGCAGATGCACACAACCCGATCGTTCCGGACCCTTCGGAACTGATCCTCGGCATCGTCGCCTTCCTGATCCTGCTGTTCATCCTCAAGAAGTACGTCGTCCCTCGTTTCGAGAAGGCGTACGAGGAGCGGGCGCAGAAGATCGAAGGCGGGATCGAGAAGGCCGAGAAGGCTCAGGCAGAAGCCGAGAAGGCGCTGTCGGAGTACAAGGCGCAGCTGGCGGACGCCCGTTCCGAGGCCGCGAAGATCCGCGACGACGCCCGGCTCGAAGCCGAGCAGATCAAGGCGGAGCTGCGGGAGCAGGCCGAGTCCGAATCCCAGCGGATCGTGGCGCAGGGCCACGCCCAGCTGCAGGCGCAGAAGGCGCAGATCGTCGCCGAGCTGCGGGCCGAGATGGGCCGCAACGCGGTCGAGCTGGCCGGCCGCATCGTCGGCGAGTCGCTCGAGGACGAGGCGCGCCGCCGGGGCACCGTCGACCGGTTCCTCGCGGAGCTGGACACCGCCGGGGCCACTAACGGAGCGGGGAAGTAACCAGAGATGACGCTGCATGCTGCGAGCCGTGAAGCGCTCGACCTCGCCGAGCGCAAGCTCGGCGAGGTGCTGGCCGGAGCCGACCCCACAGTGTCGGCCTCGGTCGGGGACGAGCTGCTCTCGGTCGTCGACCTCCTCGACCGCGAAATCGGCCTGCGCCGCGCGGTCGGCGATTCTTCGGTCGCTCCGGAGAGCCGCCAGGGCCTGGTCCGCCGCCTGCTCGACGGAAAGCTGAGCGAGCAGGCCCTGCAGGTGCTCGACACCGTGGCGGGCAGCCGCTGGTCCAGTCCCCGCGAGCTGGTGGACGGGCTCGAATCGGTCGGCCGTTCGGCGCTGCTCACCGCCGCCGAAAAGGCCGGGAACATCGAAACCGTCGAGTCTCAGCTGTTCCAGGTCGCGCGGATCGTCGCGGGCGCCCCGGAACTCGAGACGGCGCTGTCCGACCTGGCCGCTCCGGCCGAGGCGAAGCGGAACCTCGTCCGCGCGCTGTTCGCGGACAAGGTCGACGCGGTCACCGAAATCCTCGTCGAGCAGGTCGTGCGGCGCGCCAAGGGGCGCGGCGTCGGCAACGGGCTCGACAAGCTGGTCACGCTGGCTGCGGAGCGCCGCGAACGCTCGGTCGCGTACGTGACCTCGGCGAACGCGCTCACCGACGAGCAGCGGTCCCTTCTCGGGACCAAGCTCGACGGCATCTACGGGCGGCCGATCGCGCTGCACGTCGAGATCGACCCGGCACTCGGCGGCGGCCTCGTCGTCCGCGTCGGGGACGAGGTCATCGACGGCAGCACCTCCGGGCAGCTGGCGGCGGTGCGCCGCACGCTGAGCCGGGCCTGAGCGGCACCACAGACTTTGCACACTGGACAGAAGAGAAGCGAGAGCGGGAACGAAATGGCGGAGCTGACGATCTCCTCGGACGAGATCGCCCACGCGATCGGGAATTACGTCTCGAGTTACGCCCCCTCGGTGGAGCGGGAAGAGGTCGGCGTCGTCGCCGACGCCGGCGACGGCATCGCCCACGTCGAGGGGCTGCCTTCGGCCATGGCCAACGAGCTGCTCGAGTTCCCGGGCGGCGTGCTGGGCGTGGCGCTGAACCTGGACGCGCGCGAGATCGGCGCCGCGATCCTCGGCGACTTCGAAAGCGTTGAAGAAGGCCAGCAGGTCAAGCGGACCGGCCAGGTCCTTTCGGTGCCGGTCGGCGACGGCTACCTCGGCCGGGTGGTCAACCCCCTCGGCCAGGCCATCGACGGCCTCGGCGAGATCGAGACCACCGGCCGCCGCGCGCTGGAGCTGAAGGCCGCCTCGGTGGTCGAGCGCCAGCCGGTGACCGAGCCGCTGCAGACGGGCATCACCGCGATCGACTCGATGACCCCGATCGGCCGCGGCCAGCGCCAGCTGATCATCGGCGACCGCAAGACCGGCAAGACCGCGGTCGCGGTGGACACGATCATCAACCAGAAGGCCAACTGGGAGACCGGCGACCCGAAGAAGCAGGTCCGCTGCATCTACGTCGCGGTCGGCCAGAAGGGCTCCACGATCGCCTCGGTGAAGACGGCGCTCGAGGAAGCCGGCGCGATGGAGTACACCACCATCGTCGCGGCCCCGGCGTCCGACTCGGCGGGCTTCAAGTGGATCGCCCCCTACACCGGCTCGGCCATCGGCCAGCACTGGATGTACGAGGGCAAGCATGTCCTGATCGTGTTCGACGACCTGACCAAGCAGGCCGACGCCTACCGCGCGATCTCGCTGCTGCTGCGCCGCCCGCCGGGCCGCGAGGCGTTCCCCGGCGACGTCTTCTACTTGCACTCCCGTCTCCTCGAGCGCTGCGCGAAGCTCTCGGACGAGCTGGGCGCGGGCTCGCTGACCGGCCTGCCGATCATCGAGACCAAGGCGAACGACGTGTCGGCCTACATCCCGACGAACGTCATCTCGATCACCGACGGCCAGTGCTTCTTCCAGTCCGACCTGTTCAACTCGGGCCAGCGCCCGGCCATCGACGTGGGCATCTCGGTGTCCCGAGTCGGCGGTGCCGCGCAGGTCAAGGCGATGAAGAACGTTTCGGGCTCGCTCCGCATCGACCTGTCGCAGTACCGCGAGCTGGAGGCGTTCGCCGCCTTCGCCTCGGACCTCGACGACGCGTCGAAGGCGCAGCTCGAGCGCGGTGCCCGGCTGTACGAGGTGCTCAAGCAGCCGCAGTACTCCCCGGTCCCGATCGAGGAGCAGGTCGCCACGGTGTACCTGGGCACGAGCGGTCACTTCGACTCGGTCCCGACCCCGGACGTGCGCCGGTTCAACCACGAGCTGCTCGAGTCGATGCGGCGCAAGCACCCCGAGGTGCTCGGCGCGATCCGCGACACCGGCAAGTTCGAGGACGACACCCGCGACGCGATGATCGCGGCGGTGAACGAATTCAAGAAGGAGTTCACCACCTCCGAGGGCAAGCCGCTCGAGTCGAACGCCGACGCGATGGCCGCCGAGAAGGTCGGGCAAGAGACCGTCAAGGTCAACAAGCCCGCTCCGAAGAAGTGAGCTGGTAGCCCATGGCCGCACAACTCCGGGAGCTTCGCTCTCGCATCAAGGCGACGAAGTCGATCAGCAAGATCACCAAGGCGATGGAGCTGACCGCCACCGCGCGGGTCGGCAAGGCGCGGGCGAAGGTCGCCGCTTCCCGGCCGTACGCGGAGGAGATCACCAAGGTGCTCTCCGCGCTGGCCGGCGCGGCGGCCAGTCTCGACCACCCGATGCTGGTCGAGCGCCCGAACCCGAAGCGGGCCGCGGTGCTCGTCGTGACCAGCGACAAGGGCCAGTGCGGCGGTTACAACTCCAACGTGCTGCGGGCGACCGAGGAACTGCTCGCGCTGCTGCGGTCGGAGGGCAAGGAGCCCGAGGTCTACGTGACCGGCAACAAGGGGCTCGGCTACTACCGCTTCCGCGGCCGCGAGGTCGTCAGCAGCTGGACCGGGTTCTCCGACCGGCCGTCCTACACGAACGCGGTGGAAGCCGGCGAGATGCTGGTGGACCGGTTCCTCGCCGGAACGGCCGCGGGCGAGCCCGGCGCCACCGACGGGGTGGACGAGGTGCATGTCGTCTACACCGAGTTCGTGTCGATGCTGACGCAGCGCCCGGTGGCCAAGCGCGTCGCGCCGCTCGAGGTCGAGTACTCCGAGGGCGAGGACGAGAAGCCGGCCGGTCTGCTGCCGAGCTACGAGTTCGAGCCGAGTGCCGACAAGCTGCTGTCCGCGCTGCTGCCGAAGTACATCAACACCCGGCTGTACTCCGCGCTGCTGGACTCCGCGGCCTCCGAGCTGGCGGCCCGCCGCACGGCGATGAAGGCCGCTTCGGACAACGCGAACGAACTGGTGAACACGCTGACGCGGGAGGCGAACCAGGCCCGGCAGGCGCAGATCACCCAGGAGATCTCCGAAATCGTCGGTGGCGCGAACGCGCTCACCGCAGCAGGAAGTGATGACTGATGACCAGTACTGAAGCCCCGCGCGCCAAGGGGCGCATCGTCTCGGTGACCGGGTCGGTCGTCGACGTCGAGTTCCCGCGCGGTTCCGTCCCCGACCAGTTCAACGCGCTCAAGGTCGACATCGAGTTCGAGCAGCTGCGCAAGACGGTGACCCTCGAGGTCGCCAGCCACCTCGGCGACAACCTGGTGCGCACGATTTCGCTGCAGGCGCAGGACGGTCTCGTCCGCGGCGCGGAGGTCACCGACACCGGCGGCCCGATCACCGTGCCGGTGGGCGACAAGGTCAAGGGCCACGTCTACAACGCGCTCGGCGAGTGCCTCGACGTGCCCGGCTACGGCGACGACCTCGAGCGCTGGGGCATCCACCGCAACCCGCCGCCCTTCGACCAGCTCGAGGGCAAGACGGAGATGCTGGAGACCGGCCTGAAGGTCGTCGACCTGCTGACCCCGTACGTGCAGGGCGGCAAGATCGGCCTGTTCGGCGGCGCGGGCGTGGGCAAGACGGTGCTGATCAAGGAAATGATCACCCGTGTCGCCCGGAACTTCGGCGGTACGTCGGTGTTCGCCGGCGTCGGCGAGCGCACCCGTGAGGGCAACGACCTCTTCCTGGAGATGTCCGAGGACGGCGTCATCAACGACACCGCCCTCGTGTTCGGCCAGATGGACGAGCCGCCGGGCACGCGTATGCGCGTCGCGCTGTCCGCGCTGACCATGGCGGAGTACTTCCGCGACGTCCAGAACCAGGACGTGCTGCTGTTCATCGACAACATCTTCCGGTTCACCCAGGCCGGTTCCGAGGTGTCGACCCTGCTGGGCCGGATGCCTTCGGCGGTGGGCTACCAGCCGACGCTGGCCGACGAGATGGGCCAGCTGCAGGAGCGGATCACCTCGACCCGGGGTCGTTCGATCACCTCGATGCAGGCGATCTACGTGCCCGCGGACGACTACACCGACCCGGCCCCGGCGACGACGTTCGCCCACCTGGACGCCACCACGGAGCTTTCCCGCGGCGTGTTCCAGAAGGGCATCTTCCCGGCGGTGGACCCGCTGGCGTCGACGTCGACGATCCTCGACCCGGCGATCGTCGGCGAGGACCACTACCGCGTCGCCTCCGAGGTCATCCGGATCCTGCAGAAGTACAAGGAACTGCAGGACATCATCGCGATCTTCGGCATGGACGAGCTTCCCGAAGAGGACAAGCTGACCGTGCAGCGGGCGCGCCGGATCGAGCGGTTCCTGTCCCAGAACATGCTGGTGGCCGAGGCCTTCACGCAGATCCCGGGCTCGACGGTGCCGCTGTCGGAGACCATCGAGTCGTTCGACCGCATCACCAAGGGCGACTTCGACCACTACCCGGAGCAGGCGTTCCTGGGCATCGGCGGTCTCGAGGACCTCGAGAAGAAGTACCACGAGATCACCGGCAAGTGAGTGCGTGAGACCGGCGGGGGCACTGTCCATTGTGGACGCCAGCCCCCGCCGTTCTCGTAACCGAAGCAAGACCTATTACACTCGGTGGTGACACCCCGAGCGAAGGAGTGCTACGTGGCTGAGATGTCCGTGGAGCTGGTTGCCGTCGAGCGCCGGCTCTGGTCGGGTACCGCCACCTTCGTGGTGGCGCAGACCACCGAGGGCGAGATCGGCATCATGCCCGGACACGAGCCGGTGCTGGGCCAGCTCGTCGAGGGTGGCGTGGTGAAGGTGAACACGACGGACGGCGACGTGCTGACCGCCGCGGTGCACGGCGGCTTCCTGTCCGTCACCGCGACCGGGGTGAGCGTGCTCGCGGAGAGCGCCGAACTGTCCGACGAAATCGACGTGGCCGCCGCGAAGGCAGCCCTCAGCACCGGCGACGAGGCCGAGCGGACGAGGGCCACGGCCCAGCTCCGCGCGGCTGGACAGTCGGTCTGACCGGACTAGACGGGCAGGAGCCGGGCCGTGCAGATCGCTGTCGTGGTGCTAGTGCTCCTGATCGTGCTCGTCGTCGTGGTCGGCTGGTACGGCCAGCGGTGGATCCGGATGCGCCGCGGAGGCGGCGTCAGCGTCGCGCTGCGGTGGCGTCCGGACAGTCCCCGTTCGAGCTGGCACCTCGGCCTCGGCCGGTACGAGGGCGAGAAGTTCGTCTGGTACCGCGTGTGGAGCCTGCGCACCGGCCCGGATCGCGTGTTCCAGCGGGAAAGCATGCAGATCGCCGACCGCCGGGACCCGTCCGGTTCCGAGGCGTACGCGGTGCCTGAGGGGTCGACGGTGCTGCGCTGCGAGTCCTCGGACCAGGAAGCGATCGAGATCGCGATGGGCCCGGGTGCGCTGACCGGGTTCCTGTCGTGGCTCGAATCGGCTCCGCCGGGACGAAGGCTGCCCCGGGCTTCGTGACTTTTTCAGCCGGGCCCGCCACCGTGGAAACACGGGGCCGGGCCCGGCTTTTTTCCCGTCTCGTGCACCGGGTTCGCGGGGCTACCCTTGAGGCATGGACGCCCGAGAACGGGAAGACCGGGCCCGCCGCTGGCAGACCTTGCCGAAGCCGGTGCGGCTCGAGGAACTGACCGCCGCCCAGGCTGTGGAACCGGGCCGCGATTCGACGTGGGACGTCGACTACGAGCGTTACTGGGCCGCTCAGGAAGCTACCTGGGCCGGGCGGTAGCGGAGCGCACGATCTCCGTGAAGCGTGCCGGTTTCTCGCCGTGCACGTTGTGCCCGCTGTCCACCCGGACGAGTTGGACGTCGCTGATCAGCGAGGCGATCCGCCGCGCGTCGTCCGCGTCGATCGCGCCCTGCAGCACGCCGTCGTCGCCGTACTTCCAGTTCGCGTGAATCAGGATCGCTGGCGCTTCGATCTTGCGCAGCGTGGCTTCGTGGTCGAACCCTTCGTCCCAGGCTCCGGTGTGGAACGCGTCGCCGAAACGCGGGTCGTAGTGCTCGATCGCGCGCTGCATGTCGTTCCAGCCCGGCGGCATGAAGAACACCGTGATCGGCCGGTCCGGATGCTTCGCCCGCCGGGCCAGTCCTGACCGGACAATTCGGTGCGCGCCGCCGCCGAAGAAGTCCCAGAGCTTCTGGTGCGCGAACAGGAACGCGCCCCAGTCGGATTCCCCGGACTCCAGGTACGTGTGACAGGCATTGGCGAGGTCGACCCAGTTCCAGGTCTTCCGTGCCCGCGGCAGCAAGGTGGTGAACAGCGGCGGGTCCTCCAGCACGACCGCCCGGACCAGGCCCGGCCGGTGCCCGGCGAGCCAGGCCGCCAGCTGCCCGCCCGACGAATGCCCGGACACGACGGCCCGCGATCCGATCACCTCTTCGACGAACCCGGCCAGATCGGCGCCGATCGCGGCTGCGGTGTACTTCTCCGGCGTCCGTTCGGACAAACCGTGGCCGTGGACGTCGACCGCGTACACCGTGAAATCCCGCGCCAGGTCCGGCAGCACGCGTGCGTAGCTGTGCCAGTCGACGGCCTGGCCGTGGATCAGCAGCAGCGGCGGCTTGCCGCCCGCCGGGCCTTGGGCGTAGTGCAGTTTCGAGCCGTTGAGCAGCACGTCGTGTTCGGTGAATCCGGCACGCCGGGTGCGGGCCATTGCCCAGTCGTACGTCTTGAGGTTGCGCGCGGCCCAGGCGCCCGCGGCGAGCCCCGCCGCCAGCGCGGAGGCACTGGCGGCGATCAGCCGCCCGGCTGCCACAGGACGTCGCCTTCGGGATTGGCCAGGCGGGCGAGGATGAACAGCAGGTCCGAGAGCCGGTTCAGGTATTTGGCCGCGATCGGGTTGGACGTGTCCGGCTCGGCCTCCATCAGCGCCCACGCCGACCGTTCCGCGCGGCGGGACACCGTGCGCGCCTGGTGCAGGAACGCCGCGCCCGGGGTGCCGCCCGGAAGGATGAAAGACGTGAGTTTCGGCAGCCGTTCGTTGAACTCGTCGCACCAGCCTTCGAGCCGTTCCAGGTACGCCTCGGTGATGCGCAGCGGCTCGTACGGCGGGTCTTCCTGGATCGGCAGGCACAGGTCCGCGCCCACGTCGAACAGGTCGTTCTGGATCCGGCGCAGCACGCCGGAGATCTCGTCGGGGAGCCCGCCGAGCGCGATCGCCAGGCCGAGCACGGAATTGGCCTCGTCGGTGTCGGCGTAGGCGGACAGCCGGGCGGAGGTCTTGGGCACCCGGGAGCCGTCGCCGAGCGCGGTCGTGCCGCTGTCGCCGACCTTCGTGTAGACCCGGTTGATACGAACCACCATGCGCCCGACTCTACCGGCCCGGGTTCGGGCAAAACTGGGCGAGAGGGCATGATTGGCGGCCATGAGCGAGCACTTCGACGTGCATGGCGGAGCCCGGCTGGTCGGCGAGGTCGACGTGGTCGGCGCGAAGAACAGCGTGCTGAAACTGATGGCCGCGGCACTGCTGGCCGAAGGCACCACGACCATCACGAACTGCCCGCAGATCCTGGACGTCCCGCTGATGGGCGACGTCCTGCGCAGCGTCGGCTGCGAGGTGGAGATCGAGGGCGACACGGCGCGCATCACCACGCCCGCCGAGCTGTCGCACCGAGCCGATTCGGCGGCGATGGGCAAGCTGCGCGCTTCGGTGTGCGTGCTGGGCCCGCTGGTCGGGCGCCTGAAGCAGGCGGTCGTCGCGCTGCCCGGCGGCGACGCGATCGGCCAGCGTCCGCTGGACATGCACCAGAACGGCCTGCGCAAGCTGGGCGCGACGAGCACCATCGAGCACGGCTGTGTCGTCGCGAAGGCCGAAACGCTGGTCGGCACCCAGATCTGGCTGGACTTCCCGAGCGTCGGGGCGACCGAGAACATCCTGATGGCGGCGGTGCTGGCCGAGGGCACGACGGTGATCGACAACGCCGCCCGCGAACCGGAAATCGCCGACATCTGCACGATGCTGACCGAAATGGGCGCGAAGATCGAGGGCGCGGGCACCTCGACGCTCACCGTCCACGGCGTCGAGACGCTGAACCCCACCGAACACCGCGTGATCGGCGACCGCATCGTCGGCGCGACCTGGGCTTTCGCCGCGGCGATGACCCGCGGCGACCTGACCGTGCGCGGCGTGAACCCGCACCACCTCGACCTGGTCCTGGACAAACTGCGCCTGGCCGGCGCGGAGGTGACCACCTACGACGACAAGGGTTTCCGGGTCGTCCAGCCGGAACGGCCGAAGGCGGTCGACTGGGTGACGCTGCCGTACCCCGGTTTCGCCACCGACCTGCAGCCGTTCGCGGTCGCGCTGTCGGCGGTGTCCGAGGGCACGTCGATGATCACGGAAAACGTGTACGAGGCCCGGTTCCGGTTCATCGAAGAGATGATCCGGCTGTCCGGCGACGCGCGCACGGACGGCCACCACGCGGTGGTCCGGGGCGTGGAGAGGCTGTCGAGCGCGCCGGTGTGGGCGTCGGACATCCGGGCGGGAGCCGGGCTGGTGCTGGCCGGGTTGTGCGCGGACGGGGTGACCGAGGTGTGGGATGTGTTCCACATCGACCGCGGGTATCCGCATTTCGTGGAGAACCTGAACCGGCTGGGCGCGCGGATCGAGCGGGTGGAGGGGGAGCCGGAGCGGGCTTGAGCGGTCCCGTGGTCGCGAAGCGGGGGAGGCTGGTTGTCCCCGCTTCGCGAGTCGGTGGTGTCAGGCATCTTCCCGGCTTGGTCGTCCCGGCCGGGAACGCGGCTGAGGAGAATCCTGTGTCCGGCGGTCGGTAAATATTCGCCGGAGCGCGGTCTTTCGGTCGCTGGTCACGCGCGCAACGCGCGCACCACCATCTCCGTCACCTGATCCAAATAGCCATCCTCCACCGGGGCGCCGCGCACGATCAGCCGCCAGTAAACGATCCCTGCGCCCATGTCCAGGGCCAGTTCGATATCCGTGTCCGCCGGGATCTCCCCGCGCTCGATCGCCCTGGTGAACACCTCCCGGTTGATGGCCCGCCGAGGCCCGCCGATCGTCAGGCGGGCGAATTCGGCCATCGCCGGGTTTCGGCGGGCTTCCGCGATCAATCCGGGGAAGATCCGCGAAAACCGCGGATGCGAGATCCATTCGCTGAATGCCTCCAGCGTGGCCCGGATATCGCCGCGCAGGCTGCCGGTGTCCGGGTCCACCGCGCGCGCCACGCTGAATTCCGCGATGACCGCGCCGATCATTTCGTTTTTCGACGGCCAGCGCCGGTATAGCGCGCTTTTCCCGACCCCCGCGCGTTTCGCGACCGCTTCCATAGACAGCCTGCCGAAGCCGTGGTCGGCCAGTTCGTCGATCACGGCTTCGGTGATGGCGTAAGTGACGTCGGGCTGCAGAACGGCAGCCCCGGTCGGCGTCCGGCGGGGTGTCATGCCGATCAGCATAGCGTGTGGACGATACGGTCCCGTCCCGTGTACGTTGTCGTTGAGACGGTACCGTCTCGTCCGTTCCTGAGGAGGGGCCCGATGACACTCATCGATCACGCACTCGAGCTGCTGGTCCAGCACGACATGGCCGGATTCGTGCAGCTGTTCGCCGAGGACGCCGTGCTCGAGTTCCCGTTCGCCGCGCCCAGCGAGCCCGCACGCGTCGAAGGCCGCGCCGCGCTGGCCGAGTACCTGCGGAACTACCCGAACCTGTTCGACGTCCGCGAGGTCGCCGCCAAGACCGTGCACCAGACGACCGATCCGGAGGTCTTGATCGCGGAGTTCGAACTGGCCGGCATCGCGGTCGCCACGCAGAAGCCGTACCGCCTCGGCTACGTCGTCGTCCTGACCGTCCGCGACGGCCTGATCCACCGCTACCGCGACTACTTCAGCCCGCTCGCCGTGATCGACGTTCTCGGGGTGCCCGGTGTCTGACGTTCTCGTGCTCGGCTCGACCGGCACCACCGGCAGCCGCGTCGTGCGCGGTCTTCACAACGCCGGGGCGTCGACTCGGGAGGCGACCCGCAACCCGGTGAAGCCTGGTCAGATCCGGTTCGACTGGGACGACCCCGCGACGTACGGCCCGGCGCTCGACGGAGTCTCGGCGGTCTACCTGATCGCCCCGGTCGCGGCCGAGCCGCAGCCGCTCGTCGAGGAATTCCTCAAGCACGCGCCAGAGGCACGCGTGGTCTTGCTCAGTTCGTCCGCCGTGGACGAAAACACGCCGGTGGTGGGCGCCCTGCCGGGTCTCGTCCGCCGCCAGCCCGGCTGGGCGGTGCTGCGGCCGTCGTGGTTCATGCAGAACTTCACCGCCGGGCACCTGGTCGGCGACAGCGCCCGCGCGGGCCGGATCGTGACCGCGACCGGCGACGCCAGGGTGGCGTTCGTGGACGCCGGAGACATCGCCGCGGTCGCCGTTCGCGCGCTGCTCGATCCGGAACCGCACAACACCGACCACCTCATCACCGGCCCGCGTGCGCTCAGCTACACCGAGGCGGCCGGGATCGTCGGGAAACAGCTCGGCCATCCGGTCGTGCACGCCCCGGTTTCCACCCATGAATACCAGCGGTTCCTGGTCCGCGACGGCCTCCCGGAGTCCTACGCCGAAATGCTCGCCTTGCTGGACGAGGCGATCCGCGGCGGGGCCGAGGACCGCGTGACCGACACCGTCGAGCGGGTCGCCGGACGACCCGCCCGTGACTTCCGCACCTTCGCGAAAGAGGAGATCCGATGAAGCAGCTGCTGTTCGAAGACGACCCGCAATTCTGGTTCGAGACGCTGATCGCGCTGGGCCAGATCGCCTACGGCGGCGCGGATTTCGGCGAGGTCGTCACGATCGCGTCGAACATCAAATCCGGTGACTACGACAGCTGGCACGACGCGTGGCTCGCCGGTGCCGAGCGGCTGTACGCCGAAGCCGCCACCATGCACCCGATCAGCGCGCGCGACGCGTACCTGCGCGCCTCGACGTACTACCGCCGCGCCGAGTTCTTCTTGCACGGCAACCCCGACGACCCGCGGATCAACTACGCCTACGAGCGCAACGTCGAGTGCTTCCAGCGCGCGGTGGAGACGATCGACAACGTCGAACGGATCGAAATCCCCTACGACGGCCACGTCCTGCGCGGCTACTTCTACCGCGCTCCCGGCGACGGGCCGAAGCCGCTTCTGGTGGCGCACAACGGTTTCGACGGCAGCGCCGAGGACCTGCACTTCATGGGCGCGACAGCGGGCCAGGAACGCGGCTACCACGTGCTGACCTTCGACGGCCCAGGCCAGCCGAGCGCCGTGCATCGCGACGGGATGCAGTTCCGCCCGGATTGGGAGCACGTCGTCGGCCAGGTGCTCGACTACGCCCTCGCCGACCCGCGCGTGATCCCGGAGAAGGTCGCTCTGATCGGCTGGAGCCTCGGCGGGATGCTCGCGCCGCGCGCCGCCGCCTTCGAGCCTCGGCTGGCGGCCGTCGTCGCGGTGGACGGGCTCTTCGACGCGGGCGCGACTTTCGTGCACCAGCTCCCGTGGGACCGCGACGAGATCGTCCGCCGGGCGAACGCGCCGGAGGATCCTGAACTGGACGCCTTTCTAGCCGGCGCGAAGGAGCAAAGCCCGACCGTCCGCTGGGCTCTGGGCCACGGCCGCTACGTGATGGGCGGCGCGACTGACCGCGAGTTCCTGGCGAAGTACCTCGAGTACAACCTCTACGACGGTGTGGCCGAGCGCATCACCTGCCCGTCGCTGATCTGCGACGCTCCGGAGGACCTGTTCTTCACCGGCCAGCCGCAGCAGCTGTACGACCGGATCAGCGGCCCGAAGAAGCTGCTGAACTTCACCGCGGAGGAGGGCGCGGACGCACACTGCCACGTCGGCGCGATGCGGCTCGCGAACGGCCGCATCTACGACTGGCTGGACGACGTTCTCTGAACCGGGGGTCAGGATTCCAGGGCCAGTGCCGCGCTGAACCCGATCAGCGCGGTGCCGGTCGCCCCGTCCAGTGCGCGGCGGACCTTGCGGCGGCTGAGCCACGCGCGGACCCGGTGCACGAAGAACAGGAGGACCAGCAGCCAGATCGTGCCCAGCACGGCGACCGTGTAGGCGAGCAGCAGCGCGTCCCAGGTCGTTGTGCGCACGGGGTCGAGGAACTGCGGCAGCACCGACAGGTAGAGCACCAGCACCTTGGGGTTCGTGATGTTCGACAGGAACCCCTCGCGCCAACGCCGGAAACCGCTGGTGCGCTTGCGCTGGGTGTCGGCGACCGTGTCGTAGTTCCCCCGCCACGCGCCGCGCAGCGCCTGGAAGCCGAGGAACAGCAGGTAGGCCGCGCCGAGCCACTTGAGCGTGAGGAACACCGGCTGCGAGCGGGCGATCACGACGCCGAGCCCGAGCGCCGCGGCGGTGCCCTGCACCGCGTTCCCGGCGAGGATGCCCGCGGTGGCCAGCAACCCGCCGCGCGCCCCGCCGGACAGCGCGTTCTTCAGCATCACCATCGTGTCCGGCCCCGGCGCGAGCACGATGAGGACCACGATCACCAGATAACTGCCGTATCCGCTCCACGTCACGTCTGACCACGGTAGATCCCGGATCGGCTGAGGTCTCGCCAATTTTGGTCACAGTGGTTCCGGCGGACAGGCAACCCGGGCGAACCGGACGGCGTGCACTCCGGGAACGAGGAGGGCGTCATGTACCCACTGGCCGAAGGCGAACAACTGCTCTGGTCCGGGCGGCCGCAGCGGTACGTGCGGCGCTACCGCGACTACCACAACTACCTCATGGTGGCGCTCCTGATCGTCGGCGGCGCGACGCTGGCCGCGACCTTCGACCTGAGCCACGGCGGCGTGATCGGCTGGGGGGTGGTGCTCGGTCTGCTCGCCGGCACCGCGCGCGAACGCAACCGCGAACGCCGCGGCTTCGTCGCCGTGACGACCTATCTGGTCACCGACCGCAGGCTGATCTTCGTGTCGGAGTCGCCGCCCGGCGTCGAGTTCCGCTGGGTCCAGCTCGCCGACCTCCGCCCGCCGCGAGTGCGCGACCACGGGGACGGCACCGGCACGATCGACTTCCGCCCCACGGTCACCGAGTGGCTGCGGGACCAGGGTTACCGGTCGCGGCCTGTCTGGTACCCGATCCTGCCGGAGCTGATGGCCGTCCCGCACGCCGCCCAGGTCGCCGACCTGATCGCCCGGAACGCTCCGCGCGCCCCGGTCGTTGGGTGAAACATGCTGATGACCTTGCTGGGTCTCTCGCTGCCGGTCGCCACCATCGTGCTGCTGATCGTCGGCGGCTGGGAGCTGCGCCGGAAGAGCAAGCCGTCCCGGCTCAAGGCGCGGCTGTCTTCGACCTACCTCGACGAGGTCACCGCGTTCCTCTACGGCACCAAGCGCAACGAGCTGGAACACCGGGATTCGGTGGAGATGACTCTCGAAGAGGACGCGCAGGGAGCGCCGCCGCTGGGTACGGTCGATCTCGACCGCGGTGTGGTGGTCGTCCGGCCCGGTACGCCAACCGGGCGTGGCCGAATCCACTCCGCCGATTAAGTTACCGGCGGGTACACTCGGGCGGTCGTCTCGGCGAAGAGAGGTGCACCGTGCCGTACCCCACCGACCACGAGCGCGACCGGCCCTGGGTCATGCGCACCTACGCGGGCCATTCGTCCGCCGCCGCGTCCAACGAGCTGTACCGGCGCAATCTCGCCAAGGGGCAGACCGGGCTGTCGGTCGCCTTCGACCTTCCGACGCAGACCGGTTACGACCCGGACCACGTGCTCGCGCGCGGCGAGGTCGGCAAGGTCGGGGTGCCGGTTTCGCACATCGGCGACATGCGGCAGCTGTTCGACGGCATCCCGCTCGCCGAGGCGAACACCTCGATGACCATCAACGCGCCCGCGATGTGGCTGCTCGCGCTGTACGTTTCGGTGGCCCGCGAGCAGGCCGAAGCCGAGGGCCGCGACGTCGACGAGGTGCTGGCCAAACTCACCGGCACCACGCAGAACGACATCATCAAGGAATACCTGTCCCGAGGCACCTACATCTTCCCGCCCGGGCCGAGCCTCCGGCTGATCACCGACATGATCGCGTGGACCGTGCACCACGTGCCGAAGTGGAACCCGATCAACATCTGCAGCTACCACCTGCAGGAAGCGGGCGCGACGCCGACGCAGGAGGTCGCGTACGCGCTGTGCACCGCGATCGCCGTGCTGGACGCGGTGCGCGACTCCGGCCAGGTCGACCAGGCCGACATGGAGAAGGTCGTCGCGCGGATCTCGTTCTTCGTCAACGCGGGCGTCCGGTTCGTCGAAGAGATGTGCAAGATGCGCGCGTTCACGCAGCTGTGGGACGAGCTGACGCGCGAGCGCTACGGCGTCGAGAACCCGAAGGCGCGAAGGCTGCGGTACGGCGTGCAGGTGAACTCGCTCGGGCTGACCGAGGCGCAACCGGAGAACAACGTCCAGCGGATCGTCCTGGAAATGCTGGCGGTGTCGCTTTCCCGCGGCTCGCGGGCGCGGGCGATCCAGCTGCCGGCCTGGAACGAGGCGCTCGGGTTGCCCCGGCCGTGGGACCAGCAGTGGGCGCTGCGGATGCAGCAGGTGCTCGCGTTCGAGACGGATCTGCTGGAGTACGAGGACATTTTCGACGGCTCGCACGTCGTTCAGGCCAAAGTGGACGAGATCGTCTCCGGTGCGCGCGAGGAGATCGCGCGGGTGCAGGATCTCGGCGGCGCGGTGGCCGCGGTCGAGAGCGGCTACATGAAGTCGCAGCTTGTTTCGTCGCTCGCGGAGTACCGGCGGGGGATGGAGAACGGCGAGCGGATCCTGGTGGGGGTCAACAAGTTCGAGACCACTGAGCCGTCGCCGTTGCAGGCTGAAGGAGCCAAGGCGATCGAGACGATCGACCCGGCGGTGGAGAAGGCCGCGGTCGCCTCGGTGGAAAAGTGGCGCGAGGAACGGGACAACGCCGCGGTGGCCGAGGCGCTCGCCGCGCTGAAGGCCAAGGCGTCCACTTCGGACAATCTGTTCGAGGTCACTGTGGACTGTGCGCGGGCAGGTGTGACGACCGGGGAATGGTCGGGTGCGCTGCGCGAGGTTTTCGGGGAATACCGTGCGCCCACTGGGGTTTCCGCGGCTGCGGCAGCGGGACAAGGGGACCCGGAGCTGGAGCGCGTCCGCGAACTGGTCCGCCGCACGGAAACCGAACTGGGGGAGCGGCTGCGCATCCTGGTCGGCAAGCCCGGCCTGGACGGGCACTCCAACGGTGCCGAGCAGGTCGCGGTGCGGGCTCGCGACGTCGGGTTCGAGGTGATCTACCAGGGCATCCGGCTGACCCCGGACCAGATCGTCGCGGCCGCGGTGCAGGAGGGCGTGCACGTGGTCGGGCTGTCGGTGCTGTCCGGATCGCATCTGGAGGTCGTGCCGCTGGTGGTCGACGGCCTGCGCGCGGCAGGGGCGGGGGACATTCCGGTGATCGTGGGCGGCATCATCCCGCCGGACGACGCCGCGCTGCTGACCGAACGCGGGATCGCGCGGGTGTTCACGCCCAAGGACTACGAATTGACCGACATCATGGCCGGTATTGTGGAATTGGTCCGGGAGCGGCACGGGCTGAGTTCCGAATAGGCGCGGGCGGGGTTTCGGCTCGTCGCCTGGCGGCGACATTGCTGCGGTGTCGTGAGCGGGTGCCCCGAAAGTGATTGTGACGACGGCGCGAGGGTGCTTGGTAAGCACCCTCGCGCCGTGTTTTTGGCTCCGTATCGGGGTGCGGCGGCGGGTGTGGCTGCTCTGGTGAGTTGGGTGCGCAGGCCGAGATCGGGCTGGTGGGGCGCGGGACTTGGGCGCAGTGGCGGGTCGGGGTCGCGGGTGGCTGTCGGGTGGCGGGGTTAGTGCACCAATGTGGCATTGGGCGCGTGGGATGCACCGAATGCCACATTGGGTGCATCGGACGAGGGTCGGTTGGGGGCGGGTCGTGAAGGGTTCCTTGAGGGAATCCAAGGCTGAAGGTTCCCCTCGCGGACAGCGGAGGGTCGTGAGGGAATCAGGGGCGGTGAAGGGTCCCCTCACGGAACGGTGGCCAGGATTTCCTTGGTGGACTTGACGGTCGCGAAGCGGTCGCCGTGCAGGTTCGTCGCGGTCGCGCGGTACAGCTCGTCGGCGGTGAGGACGGTGCCGTCCGGGCCTTCCAGGTCGAAGGTGAAGGTCGCGTCCAGTGCGAAAGTCACGTCGTAGCCCAGGTTTCCGCCCATGCGCGCGGTGGTTTCGCAGCAGAAGTTGGTCTGGATGCCAGCCAGGACGAAGCTGGTGATGCCGCGGGTTTTGAACCACGCGTCCAGGTCGATGTCGCCCAGGAACGCCGAGTTCACCTTCTTGCCGAACACCAGGTCCGGCCGGGCGCCGTCGAGTTCGGGTTTGAAATCGTTGCCGGGCTGGCCGGGCCGCAGCGGCGAACCGGGCGCGACCGAATCGTGGTGCACGAGCACGACCGGGTCGCGCCGGTCCTGCCAGGCTCGCAGCAGCGCCTTGATGTTCGTTTCCGCGCCGGGGTTGTTGCGCGGTCCCCAGAACGCGGCGTCGTCGAAGCCGCGCTGGACGTCGATCAGCAGGAGTGCGGTGGTCATGGCTCGATTCTGTCCCGGGGAGCGCGCCGACGGGGAGTAGCACAAGACGCGCGATGCGGTACTTTTCTGCCATGCGCACGATCGGGGTGCTGCTCCTGCCCGGCAGCCGGATGTTCGACCTGGCGGTGATCGCGGAGGTGTGGGCGCAGGATCGCACCGACAGCGGCGTCGGCCCGTTCACCGTGCGGGTCTGCGCGCCCGGGCGAGGGCGTACTCGGGTGTCGCCGCTCGGGGAAGTCGTTGCGACGCATGGTCTTTCCGGCTTGGCCGACTGCGACCTGATTCTCGCCCCAGGGCGCGACGATCCGCTGGCTGAAGTGCCCGCCGCCGCCCGCGCCGCGCTTCGCCGGGCTCATCGCGCCGGTAAGACGGTCGCCGGACTTTGCTCCGGAGCCTTCACCCTCGCCGCTGCCGGGTTGCTCGACGGCCGCCCCGCGACCACGCACTGGCGCGACCTGGACGCACTCGCGACGGCAGCGCCAGCCGCCGACCTCCGCCGCGACGTGCTGTACACCGAACAGGACGGCGTCCTCACGTCCGCAGGCGTCGTCGGCGGCCTCGACCTCTGCCTGCACCTGGTCCGCCGCGACCACGGCGCAGAGGTCGCCGCCCGCCTCGCGCGCCGTCTCGTCATGCCCCCGGTTCGCGAAGGCGGCCAACGCCAGTACGCCGAATCCCCGTTGCCAGCCAGCGCTTCCCGTCCCGGCATATCGTCCACTATGGACTGGGCGATGACCAGGCTCGCGGACGAGATCGGCGTCCCGGACCTGGTCGAACACGCCGGGATGAGCACCCGGACCTTCCACCGCGAGTTCGCCGCGGCCACCGGCAGCACTCCCGGCCGGTGGCTGCTCGTCCAGCGGGTGCAGCACGCGCAACGGCTGCTGGAAACCACGGACCTGCCGGTCGCCCGGGTGGCCGAACGCGCGGGCCTCGGCAGTGCCGCGAATCTGCGCCGCCGGCTGCGGGCGGAGGTGGGGGTCGGCCCGGATTCCTACCGGCGTACTTTCCGCATCCCGTCGGTCGGGGTTACGGTCGGGGCATGGGCGAGTACGAGCACATCCTCGTAAAGCGGGACGGGGACACCGTCACCATCACGATGAACCGCGCGGCACGGCGCAATTCGCTGTCCGCCGAGCATCTCGGCGAACTGCTGGCCGCGTTCCGCGAGGCAGGCGAGTCCGACGCGACCGGCATCGTGCTGGCCGGCGCGGGACCGGTGTTCTCCGCCGGGCACGACTTCGGCGACGTCGCCGCCCGCGACCTCATGGGCGTGCGCGAACTGCTCACCCTGTGCACGACGCTGATGCGGACGATGGAATCGGTGCCGCAGGTGGTGATCGCGCGGGTGCACGGCCTGGCGACCGCCGCGGGCTGCCAGCTGGTGGCGTCGTGCGATCTGGCGGTCGCGGCGGAGTCGTCGGGCTTCGCCCTGCCAGGCGGGAAGGGCGGCTGGTTCTGCCACACGCCCGCGGTGCCGGTGGCGCGCGCGATCGGCCGGAAACGCTTGATGGAACTGGCTTTGACCGGCGACGTGATCGACGCCGCGACGGCGCTGGACTGGGGTTTGGTCAACCGGGTCGTCCCGGACGCTTTCCTGGACGAGGCGGTCGCGGACCTGCTCGGCCGCGCGACCCGCGGCAGCCGGGCGAGCAAGGCGATGGGGAAGCAGACCCTGTACGCCCAGCTGGATCGGCCGGAAGCGGACGCGTACGCGATCGCCGTCGAGGTGATGGCGTCGGCGTCACAACTGCCGGGCGCGCGCGAGGGGATGGCGGCGTTCCTGGAGAAGCGCAAGCCCGACTGGACGGATTGACCCCGCTCCCGCACCTTGGCCCCATGCCGCCCCAATGCGGCATTGGGTGCATCGCACGCACCGAACGCCACATTGGGTGCATCTGACGCACCCAATGTGGCATTGGGGCGGCGCGCCAAGCAGCCAGCGCTCAGCGGCGTTCGTGCAGCAACAGCAACGTGTACGCCGCCACCGACTGCGCGTCCGAAATTTCCCCGGTGGAGATCATCTTCTCCACGTCGGCCCGGCTGAACCACGCCGTGCGCATGTCCTGTTCCTCCAGCTCCCGCTCCGGCTCGCCCTCCACCAGCCCGGTCGCGAGATACACGTGCCCGCGCTGGCTGGCCAGCCCCGGCGCGACGTCGAGCATCCCCAGTTCGGTGAACGCCGACGCGCGCAATCCGGTCTCCTCCCGCAATTCCCGCTGGGCCAGCTCCGCGGGCGGGGTCTCGGCGAGGTCGGGCGCGGTGCCCTGCGGGAATTCCCACCGCCGCATCCCGAGCGGGTACCGGAACTGCTCGACCAGGTGCAGCCGGTCGCCGTCGAGGGGGATGACCAGTGCGTAGGTCGGTTTGTCGACGACGCCGTAGATGCCTTCGCTGCCGTCGGCGCGGCGGACGGCGTCCTCCCGCACCGTCATCCAGTTGTTCCGATACACCTCACGGGTCGCGACACGCTGAATGGGGTCCACCTCGCCAGTATCGCCGAGCCTGTCCTACCCTCGGCGGGTGCGTCTCGTGCTCCCCTCTCAGCAAGCCAGCCCGCTCCGTGCGGGGCGGGTCCGATGAGGCTCGTCGTCGCCCGGTGCCAGGTCGACTACGTCGGCAGGCTGACCGCGCATCTCCCGATGGCCAACCGCGTCCTGATGGTGAAGGCCGACGGTTCGGTGCTCGTGCACTCCGACGGCGGCTCGTACAAGCCGCTGAACTGGATGTCGCCGCCGTGCTGGCTGATCGAGGACCCGGACATCTGGACGGTCCAGAACAAGGCGGGCGAGAAACTCGTCATCACCATCGCCGAGGTCATGCACGATTCGAAGCACGACCTCGGCGTCGATCCCGGCCTGCAGAAGGACGGCGTGGAAGCGCATCTGCAGGAACTGCTCGCCGAGCACATCAAAACCCTCGGCGACGGCTACACCCTGGTCCGCCGCGAGTACCCGACCGCGATCGGCCCGGTCGACATCATGGCCCGCGACGCAGACGGCGGGTCGGTCGCGGTGGAGATCAAACGCCGCGGCGAGATCGACGGCGTCGAGCAGCTGACCCGGTACCTCGAACTGCTCAACCGGGATCCGCTGCTGGCCCCGGTCCAGGGCGTTTTCGCGGCTCAGGTGATCAAGCCGCAGGCGCGCGTCCTCGCCGAGGACCGCGGGATCCGCTGCGTTGTCCTGGACTACGACGCGTTGCGCGGCACGGATTCGGACGAGTTCCGGCTTTTCTAAGAGGGTTACGCCGCGATCGGCCGCTGGTAGCGCAGGGCCTGGGTCGCGACCCGCGCGCCGAGGTGGCGCGCCGTCGTGAGGTCCGCCGCGTGGACGGCGTCCGGGCCCTGGTCGTTCCAGGTCTGCGCGCCCGCGCCGAGGTAGAACCCGAGCCGGTTGTCGTCGTGTTCGCTGCCGGTGGTGGTGTTCCAGCCGGGCATCAGGCCGAGGCTGACCCAGTGCATGCCGTGCTGCGCGGCGAGCAGCGCCAGGTACTGCAGCGTGTGCAGCTTGTCGCCGCTCATCGATCCGGAGTTGGTGAACCCGGACGCGAGTTTGTCCAGCCAGCGCTGGCTCATCCAGCGCTTCGAAGTCGCCTCGGCGAAGGCGTGGAACGCCCCGGACGCCGATCCCATGTAGGTCGGGGTGCCGAAGATGATCGCGTCGCTGGCGTCGAGGGTGTCCCATTTCGCGTCGGTCAGGTCGGCTACATCGACCAGTTCGGCGCGGGTCCCTGGCACTGACTCGACACCGTCGCTGACGGCCTTGGCGAGTTCGAGGGTGTGTCCGTAGCCGGAGTAGTAAGCGATGGCGACGTGAACGGAGGGCATGTCGGATCCTTTCGGGGTGTGGGGCTGGAACTCGCGTGAGTTCGCGGTTTCGGTCATGTCCGGGTAGCGGTCGCCGGCGACCTGCCCGGAGATCGGGTCCAGCCGGGCGAGTTCGCCGGCGGTGAGGGTGATTTCGAGGGCGGCCAGGTTTTCCGCCAGCCGCGCAGGCGTGCGGGTGCCGGGGATCGGCACCACCGCCAGGTCGTGCACGAAGGCTTGGCGATGCAGCCAGGCCAAGGCGATCTGAGCCATCGACGCACCGCGAGCTTCGGCGATCTCGGCGACGACGGCGAGCAGTTCGGCGTTTCGCTCGGCGTTGCCGCCGGTGAAGCGGGGGAACCCGGCACGGACGTCGTTGCCTGGCAGCCGGGAGGGCAACGCACCGGTCAGGACACCCCGCCCGAGCGGCGAGTAAGGCACGACGCCGACGCCGAGTTCAGCGGCGGCAGGCACCAGGGTCCGCTCGATGTCGCGGGTGAACAGGGACCACTCCGACTGCACGGCAGCGATCGGGTGGACGGCGTTGGCTTCGCGCAGTTCGTCGCCGGTGACCTCGCTCAGGCCCAGGTAGCGCACCTTGCCTTGCGTCACCAGTTCGGCCATCGCGCCGATCGAATCCGCCAGCGGCACCGACGGGTCACGGCGGTGCAGGTAGCAGAGGTCGAGCACGTCGAGCCCGAGCCGGGACAGGCTGCCGTCGACGGCGCGGCGGAGGTAGCCGGGATCGTTGCGCACGGACATCGAACCCTCGGCGCCGCGGACGCTGCCGACCTTCGTGGCGATGACGACCTGCTCGCGATGAGCCCGCACGAACGGGCCGAGGAATCGTTCGTTTTCGCCGCGGCCGTACATGTCCGCTGTATCGAACATGGTCACGCCTCGCTCGAACGCGGCCTCCAGCGTCGCGCGAGCGGCGGAGACGTCGGTGTCTCCGTAGAACTCGCTCATTCCCATGCAGCCGAGGCCCTGCGCCCCCGCGGTCAGACCCCCGCTGCCGAGCTGGATCCGCTCCAGCTTCTTGTCAGCCATTTCAGCTCCTCAGGTTGTTGACGTTGATAACGCTATGACCGTGACATCGTCATTGTCAACGTCAACGAGATTCTGTTATCGTTGGCATATGGCACCCCACGACCACCGCGAGCGCATCCTGGGCGAAGCGGTGAAATTGCTGGCCGAGGCAGGACCGTCGGGGCTGTCCACGCGAGCGGTCGCGACGGCGGCCGGAGTGCAGACTCCGACGCTGTACCGGCTCTTCACCGACAAAGACGGACTGCTCGACGCCGTGGCCAGCTTCGGTTTCGAGAGCTATCTCGCGGAGAAGCGGGCGTTCGAACCCAGCGAGGACCCGGTCGAAGACTTGCGCCGAGGCTGGGACGTGCACGTCGCGTTCGGGCTGGCCAACCCCGCGATCTACACGTTGATGTACGGGAATGTCCGGCCGGGCAGGCAGCCCGCCGCGGCGGTGGAAAACCGGGCCATCCTGCGCGGCATGCTCGAACGCGCCAACGCGGAAGGACTGCTCCGAGGATCGGTCGAGGCGGCCACCGTAGCCATCGAGGCGTCCACGACCGGCGCGGTTCTGCTTCTCCTTGCCCAGCCGGAAGAAGCGCGAGACGTCCAGTTGATCCGGCCGTTGCGCGACATCGTCCTCGACGCGTTGACGGAGCGAGCCGCACCCGAGGATCGCTCGCCCATCGCCGACCGCGCGCAGGCCCTGCTCGGGATCGTCACCCCCACCAAAGACGCGGACCCGGTGACCGACGCGGGCTTCAGCGTCTTCGAGGCCGGTCTGCTGCGCGAATGGCTGGCACGGCTCGACAACGCCAGTCGATGAGATGAGAAAGGGCTCCCGACCCAGGTCGGGAGCCCTTCGCTCAGCACGTTCGGCCCGGCGCGATCGCCGGCGAATTCGTCAGATCGTCGAACCGGGTTGCGGAGCAGCCGGTCCCGCCGCGCCCCGGCGTTGCGCCGCCTTCGCCTCGAACCAGGCCTTCACCTGCGCCTGGAACAGCGTCGACACCACCAGTCCGGCCAGCACCAGTCCCACGAGCGCCTGCGGGCTGCCGGACACCAGGTTGATCAAGCCGCTGATCGCGGAGAGCACCTCGCACGCCAGCAGTGCCCACCGGCCCCAGTCGTAGCCGAGCAGGATCGCGATGCCGGACGCCAGCAGGCCGGCGGCGAAGAGGTAGGACAGGAATTCGATCAGGTACAGGACCCCGGCCGGGTCTTGGCCGTGGTCCACCCATCTCGCGATCTCCACCTGGGCGAGGACGCCGTACAAGCCGTTCAGGAGCGCCTGCAGGAACACGAACACGAGCGCGCCGCGCAGTCGTCCGGGCATGCGGAGGGCGGGGGTGGGGTTGGTCATCTGGGGAGAGTCCTTTCCGAGGTGGTCGAAGGGTTTCGGGATCTTATGGGCGGCGGAGGGGGACGCTCCTGAATCGGGTGAATCTGTGACCATGGCGAGTCCTTGCCTGGCGAAGCGACAGGACTCAACACGGGTGCGTCGGGGCAGGCGGAATGCACAGGTCAGCGGCAGGTTGGTGAAAAACCGAGGTGTCGGGGTGCCTCTTCGGAATCCATGCAGTACTGTGCCGGTCTGACAGGAACGATGGTGTTTTCTGTGTGAGAATGTTTGATTCGGAGGTGGCAGGGGTGCCGTTCCTCGCCGACGCGAACTTGCGGCTCGACGCGAGTCCGATCGACTACATCGAGTTGGCGTTCTATTTCGTCCTGGTGCTCGGCATCGGCTATCTCGCGCGAAGGCAGGTGTCGAGCAGTCTCGACTTCCTGCTGTCGGGCCGGTCGCTGCCTGCGTGGGTCACCGGTCTGGCGTTCATTTCCGCGAACCTCGGCGCGGTCGAGGTCATGGGCATGTCCGCCAACGGCGTCCTCTACGGCCTGCCGACCGTCCATTACTTCTGGATCGGCGCCATCCCGGCGATGCTGTTCCTCGGCCTGGTGATGATGCCGTTCTACTACGGCTCCAAGGTCCGCAGCGTCCCCGAGTTCATGCGCCGCCGGTTCGGCCCGGCCGCACATCTCGTCAACGGCATCAGTTTCGCCGCGGCGCAGATCCTCATCGCCGGTGCGAACCTGTTCCTGCTGGCCAGCGTCGTGAACCTGCTGCTGGGCTGGCCGCTGTGGCTGTCGATCGTCATCGCCGCCGCCATCGTGCTCGGCTACACCGCGCTGGGCGGGCTGTCCGCCGCGATCTACAACGAGGTGCTGCAGTTCTTCGTGATCGTCGTGGCGCTGCTGCCGCTCACCATCGTCGGCCTGGTCAAGGTCGGCGGCTGGCAGGGCCTGGTCGACAAGATCACGCACAGCCCGGGCGGCTCCGAACAGCTGCACTCGTGGCCGGGCGACAACCTGACCGGCTTCGGCAACAACTTCCTGTCCGTTCTCGGCATCGTGTTCGGTCTCGGCTTCGTGCTGTCCTTCGGGTACTGGACGACGAACTTCGTCGAGGTCCAGCGCGCGATGGCGTCGAAGAGCATGTCGGCCGCCCGGCGGACGCCGATCATCGGCGCGTTCCCGAAGATGCTGGTGCCGTTCATCGTCATCATCCCCGGCATGATCGCCGGCGTCGTGGTGCCGGAGTACTTGCAGGACAAGGGACTTCTGCTCGCGGACAAACCGGCCACGAGCGGGGTCACCGCGAACAACGCGCTCCTGCTGCTGATGCGCGACCTGCTGCCCAACGGCATCCTCGGCATCGCGATCGCCGGTCTGCTCGCGTCGTTCATGGCGGGCATGGCGGCGAACCTCAGTTCGTTCAACACCGTCTTCACCTACGACATCTGGCAAACGTATGTGAAGAAGGACAAGCCGGACGGCTACTACCTGAACCTCGGCCGCAAGACCACGGTCGTCGCGACCGTGCTGGCCATCGGCACCGCGTTCGTCGCGTCGCAGTCCGCGAACATCCTGACCTACCTGCAGGACCTGTTCTCCTTCTTCAACGCGCCGCTGTTCGCCACGTTCATCCTCGGCATGTTCTGGAAGCGGATGACCGCGGCGGCCGGGTGGACCGGCCTGGTGGCCGGCACCGCGTCGGCGATCACGATCTGGGCGCTGTCGCAGGCGGACGTGCTCTCGCTCGCCGGGCAGGGCACGAGCTTCGTGGCCGCGGGCACCGCGTTCGCCGTCGACATCGTGGTGAGCGTCGGGGTTTCGCTGGCCACCCAGCCGAAGCCGGAGGCGGAGCTGGTCGGCCTGGTCTACTCGCTCACGCCGCGCGACGCGCTCAAGCACGACGCGACCGGCGAGAACGCGGGCTGGTACCGCAAGCCGGGCCTGCTGGCCGGCATCGTCCTCGTGATCACCATCGTGCTGAACATCATCTTCTGAGGAGGCCCGCATGACCGAGAAAACCTCGCGGCCGCACAAGGCGGGCGCCTTCGACATCCGGTTGATCATCGCGCTGCTGCTCGGCGTCTACGGCGTGATCCTCACGATCATGGGCGCAGGGTTCACCAGCGACGACGATCTGAAGAAAGCCGCCGACGTGAACATCAACCTGTGGTCGGGCATCGGCCTGCTGGTGGTGACCGCGTTGTTCGTGCTGTGGGCGGTGCTGCGGCCGCTGGTCGTGCCGCCGTCGGAGGAAACGACGGAAACCTCACCCGCCGAATAACCGGGTTGCGCCCACGTCCGGCGGCCCGGCCCGCTAGGTTGCCGGACGTGGTGCACGATCTCCGGTTCGGCCGGTTCCTGAAGCTGTCCGCCCTGGTCGCCGCGGGCGCGGTCGCGATGTCCGCGCTGTCCGCGTGCGGCGGCCCGAATCTGGGCAAGGAGAACTTCGCGCGCACGACCGTCCCCGCCGCCGGGGACAGCGGCGCGACGTCCGGCCCGATCACCGATCCCGCGGTCGCCCCCGCCGTCCTGCGCGACGTGCTGCCGTGCCAGTTCGTGGACAAGACCGCGATGAGCCCGCTCGGCACTGTGCAGGGCGAGGCGCGGGCGTCGAGCACGCAGTTCGACTCCTGTGTCGCGAAGGCGACCGACCCCGGCGGCAAGGAAATCCGGGCGAGCGTCGACGTCGGCGGCATCGTGACGTTCGCGTCGGACAAGACGACCGGTGCGGTCGGCGGGCTGCCGCAGGTCGAGGTGCCCGACGTCGGCGGAGGGTCCGGCTGCGTGGTCAGCGCGCTCACCGCGCGGAACCCGGCCTTCGGTGTGTCGTTCCGGATCGACTACACCGGCGGCGACGCCTGCGCCGCCGGCCGCAAGCTCGTCGCGACGGCCGTCGAGAAGCTGCACAACAACCCGCAGAAGTACACGCCCGGCCCGGGCACGCTGCTCGCCGTCGACCCGTGCACAGTGCTCGACACGGCCGCTGTGGACGGCGTCGTGAAGGGCGGGAAGCCGCGGCCGTCCGGGCTGCACTCGTGCGATTGGGGCCTCATCCCGAGCGTCCGGGTGACGATGTTCCCCGGCGTCGCGCCGACCGAGGGCGACGGCTGGCTGAAGGCCGACGTCGGCACCCCGAACCAGGCGTACTCGAAACAGGGCGGCACCGGGTCGAGCTGCCAGGTCAAATGGCAGCACCGGCAGTGGAAGGAAGACCGCGTCGAGGTCGTCCAGCTGGAGTACACGAACTCCGACGCGCAAGCGGACAAGGACGACCCGTGCGGCAAGACCGTCGGGCTGGCCAAGCAGCTGGCCGGGAAACTGCCCGCGGCGTGACCAGGGGGCGCTTTGCGGCGCGCCCGGCGACCTCATAGGTTGGGGTCGTCCACGACGCCGAGGTGCCGGAGGCCCGCCATGAAAAAGATCATCAACGATCCGGCTGCCGTCGTCGCCGAATCCCTGAGAGGGCTCGCGGTCGCGCACGCGGACCTGCTGCGCGTGCGCGACGATCCAGCGCTGGTCGTGCGCGCGGACGCGCCGGTGGCGGGCAAGGTCGCGGTGGTTTCCGGCGGCGGGTCCGGGCACGAACCGCTGCACGGCGGGTTCGTCGGGCCGGGGATGCTCGACGCCGCGGTGCCCGGGCCGGTGTTCACGTCGCCGACCCCGGACGCGGTGCAGGCGGCGCTCGCGGCCGCCACCGGTCCGGCCGGGGCGCTGCTGATCGTGAAGAACTACACCGGCGACGTGCTGAACTTCGAGACCGCCGCCGAACTGGCCGCGGCCGAGGACCTGGACGTGCGCAGCGTGGTCGTCGACGACGACGTGGCGGTCAAGGACTCCACGTTCACCGCCGGACGGCGCGGCGTCGGCGGCACCGTGCTGCTGGAGAAGATCGCCGGCGCGGCAGCCGAGCGCGGCGATGCGCTGGACGCGGTGGAAGCGTTGGCGCGCAAGGTGATCGGGCAGGTTCGGTCTATCGGGGTGGCGCTGTCCGCGCCGACCGTGCCGCACGTCGGCGAGCCGAGTTTCGACCTCGGCGAGGACGAGATCGAGTTCGGCATCGGCATCCACGGCGAACCCGGCCGCGAGCGGATCCCGGCCGAACCGGCGGACGCGCTGATCGCGCGGATGGTCGAGGCGGTGGTGTCCGACCTGCCGTTCTCCTCCGGCGACAAGGTGCTGCTGTTCACCAACTCGATGGGCGGCACCCCGCAACTGGAGCTGTACCTCGCGCACGGGATCGCCGAGCGGCTGCTGGCCGAACGCGGGATCCTGGTCGAGCGCAGGCTGGTCGGCCCGTACATCACGAGCCTGGAAATGCAGGGCATCAGCCTGACCCTGCTGAAACTGGACGACGAGCTTACGCAGCTGTGGGACGCGCCGGTGCGCACGCCCGCGCTGCGGTGGGGGATCTGATGGCCTGCACTGCCGAAGGAGTCGCGGCCGCGGTGCGCGCCGCCGCCGAGACGATCGCCGAACATCGCGCCGAATTGGTGGAACTCGACCGGGCGATCGGCGACGCCGACCACGGCGAGAACATGAACCGGGGCTTCGCCGCGATCGTCTCCGCGCTGGACACCGCGGTGCCGGAAACGCCGGGCGGGGTGGTGAAACTCGCTGCCACCACACTGATTTCCAAGGTCGGCGGTGCGGCTGGGCCGCTTTACGGCACGGCCTTCCTGCGCGCGTCGGCGAAGCTCGGCACCGCGGCGGAGATCGACGTGCCGCTGCTGCTGGACGCGCTGCGGGCGGCCCTGGAGGGTGTGCAGGCGCGCGGCAAGGCGGTGGGCGGCGACGCGACGATGGTCGACGCGCTGATCCCGGCCGTTTCCGCGGCCGAGGGCGCCGCGGACGGCACGATCGCCGACGTGCTCGCCGCGGCCGCCGACGCGGCGGACCGCGGCGCGGAGTCCACTGTGGACTTGGTGCCGCGCAAGGGCCGTGCTTCTTACCTCGGGGAACGCGCGATCGGGCACATGGATCCGGGTGCCCGTTCGACGGCGTTGCTGCTGCGCGCGTTCGCGGAGGCGGCCCGGTGACCGTCGGAATCGTTCTTGTGTCGCACAGCGCGAAACTGGCCGAAGGCCTGGCCGAACTGGCTGCCCAGATGGCCCCGGACGTCCGGATCGTCCCGGCGGGCGGGCTGCCCGACGGCGGCGGCATCGGCACCGACTACGACGAGGTCGTCGCGGCCACCCAGCGCGCGGACTCCGGCGACGGCGTGGTGTTGCTGTACGACCTCGGCAGTGCGCAGATGACCGCTGAGCTGGCGGTGGAATCGCTGGCCGATCCCTCTGCCGCGGTGGTGGTCGACGCGCCGCTGGTGGAGGGTGCGGTGGCCGCGGCCGTCGCGGCGCAGGGCGGCGCGGACCGCAAGGCTGTCGGCGAGGCCGCGGCGAGTGCCGGTGCCGCGCCCGACCTGTCCGCGGCAGAGCCTTCGGCGGCTGGCGAGGAAGGCGTGGTGGAGAAGGAATTCACGCTGACCAACGACGTCGGGCTGCATGCGCGTCCGGCCGCGGTCGTGGTGCGCAGCCTGGCGGGATTCGAGGCCGAGGTGTCGATCCGGCTGGGCGAGCAGGAGGCGGACGCGCACAGCGTGCTGGCGCTGATGTCGCTCGGCGCGCGCCAGGGCGACCGGATCGTCGTGCGGGCCCGCGGGCTGCAGGCTCCGGAGGCGGTCGCGAAGGTAGCCGAGCTGGTGGAGGCGAACTTCGGGGAGTGACCTGCGGGTTTCCGACCGGGTGACTTCGTCGGCACTGACTCGATTCCGATGTGCTTTCGAGGGGCCCGCGTGGCACAGTGAGCGGCAATTACCAGCGGGTAACCTCTGGAGGCCCTGTGGCACGGGAAATCTCGACGGTCGGTGTGGTCGGTCTTGGCACGATGGGCGCGGGCATCGCCGAGGTGCTCGCTCGCAGCGGGCTCGACGTGGTCGCGGTGGAACTGGACGACGCCGCGGTCGAACGCGGCCTCGGCCACCTGCGGCATTCGACCGAACGGGCGCTCGCGGGCGGGAAGCTCGACGAGGCGGGCCGGGAGGCGTTGCTGGGCCGGGTCCGCTGCACCACCTCGCTCGCCGATCTGTCCGAAGTGGACTTGGTGATCGAGGCTATCCCGGAGAATCTGACGGCGAAGGCCGAGGTGTTCTCCCAGCTGGACAAGGTGACTCGGCCGGACGTGGTGTTCGCGTCCAACACGTCGTCGCTGTCGATCACCGAGATCGGCGTGCACACCGCGCGGCCGGGCAAGGTCGTCGGGATGCACTTTTTCAACCCGGCACCGGTGCTGAAGCTCGTCGAGGTCGTGCGCACGGTGGTCACCGAGCCGGACGTGGTGTCCGACGTGGTGGAATTCGCGCAGCGGCTGGGCAAATCGCCGGTGGTGATGGGCGACCGGGCGGGCTTCATCGCGAACGCGCTGCTGTTCGGCTATCTCAACCACGCGGTGCGGATGTACGAGCAGCGCTATGCCACCCGCGAAGATCTTGACGCGGCGATGCGCTTCGGCTGCGGCTACCCGATGGGTCCGCTCGCGCTGCTCGACCTGATCGGGCTGGACACCGCGTACGAAATCCTCGACACGATGTACCACCAATCCCGGAATCGGCTGCACGCGCCCGCGCCGCTGCTGAAGCAGATGATCACCGCGGGTCAGCTGGGACGCAAGAGCGGACACGGTTTCTACGCCTACGACGCGCCGGATTCGCCAGTGGTGGTGGATTCCGTCGCTTCCTCCACTGTGGACACATCGATGGCTCGAGAGGTGCGTTCCGTCGGCGTGATCGGCACCGGGACCATGGCCACCGGCATCGCGGAAGTGTTCGCCAAGCGCGGGTTCGACGTCGTGCTGCGGGCGCGCAGCATGGAGAAGGCCGAAGCGTCGGTGGCGAAGGTGAAGAAGTCGCTCGACAAGGCCGTGGTGAAAGGCAAACTGTCCGAAGAGGACGCTGCGGCCGCGCTGGGCCGGATCCGGCCGGTGACGGAGTTCGAGGAACTGGCGGACGTCGACCTGGTGGTCGAGGCGGTGGCTGAGGAGCTTTCCGTTAAGCAGGCGGTGTTTTCGGCGCTGGACGAGGTCGTCCGGCCGGGCGCGGTGCTCGCGACCACGACGTCCTCGCTGCCGGTGATCGAATGCGCGGCGGCGACTTCGCGTCCTGGCGACGTGGTCGGGCTGCACTTCTTCAACCCGGCACCGGTGATGAAACTGGTGGAAGTCGTGTCGACGATCGCGACCGCTCCGGAGGTCACCGCGACCGCGACGGCAGTGTGCGCGGCCGTCGGCAAACACCCGGTGCACTGCGGCGATCGGGCCGGATTCATCGTGAACGCGTTGCTGTTCCCGTATCTCAACGACGCGGTGAAGATGCTGGAGGCGCATTACGCGTCGGCGGACGACATCGACACCGCGATGAAGGTCGGCTGCGGGTTGCCGATGGGGCCGTTCGAACTGCTGGACGTGGTCGGGCTGGACGTGTCGCTGGCGATCGAGCGGACGCTGTTCAACGAGTTCCGCGAAGAAGGCTTCGCGCCGGCACCGTTGCTGGAGCACCTGGTGACGGCCGGGCGCTTGGGTCGCAAGACAGGGAAGGGCTTCAAGGACTACTGACGCTTGTAGGTGTAGAGAATGAAGCCGTCGTGGTACTTGCCCAGCCGGTCGTAAAGCGCGCGGGCCGGGGCGTCCTCCAGGGTGTTCCAGTACAGCGACGGGAAGCCGTTTTCCTCGCCGTCGCGGGCGATCCACTCGATCAGCGCGGTCGCGACGCCCTTTCGCCGGACGTTCTCGGACACGAACAGATCGGCGAGGTAGCACTTCCCGGAGTACCAGATGCTGGCGTGGAACAGGTAATGCGCGATGCCGACCATCGTGCCGTCCAATCGGACGGCGACCCCGCGGATGCGGTCGTCGTCGAGCAGGCGGCGCCAGGTCCGGTCGTAGCTGTCGTCGGCGCGCTCGACGTCGAAGTAGGCGTCTTTGCCGCGGGCGAGGGTTTCCCAGTCGGCACGGTCGGATTCGGTCAGGAAGCTGATCTCCACCGGTCTATCTTGCGCTGATCACCGGCTGCGCCGCCGGATGCGCGCTTCCTGGGCGGGTTCGCCGTCCGGCGGCAGCAGCGGCCCGCCTTGCCACTGCTGGAACACGAGGTTGGTGTGCACGCGGGCGACCTCGTCCCGGGAGGTGAGTTCGTCCAGCACCAGCCGTTGCAGTTCGGCGGCCGACGTGGTGGCGACGTGCGCGAGGAAATCGTCCGGCCCGGTCAGGTGGTACACCGCGCGGATCTCCGGCAGCGCCAGCAGATGCTCCACGAACTGCTCGACCAGCGGCCGGCGATGCGGCCGGACCTGCACGAACAGGAACGCCTCCAGCGGACGGCCCACCTTCGCCGCGTCGACCTTGGCGTGCTGGCCGGTGATCACCCCGGTTTCCCGGAGCCGGGCCACCCGGTCCAGGCAGGTGGACGGCGCGAGCCCGACCGCGGCCGCCAGCTCCTTGTTCGACGTCCGGGCATCGTTCTGCAGCACCCGCAGAATCTCAAGATCAACCGGACTCAGTTCGACTTGGTCGTTCATTGCTGAATTTTAACCGAGGATGTTGCTTTGGCACCGTTGCTTGTCCGAACGTGACTGCCATGACTTCCGCCTTGCGCACCCGAGCCGTCCACGCCGGTCGCGACGATCTCGCCGACCTCGGCCTGCACGCCGCCCCGCTCGACTTCTCCACGACCTACCCCGCGCGCGACAGCGCGGAGGAGGCGCGCCGGATCGACGAGTTCGCCGCGGGCGGGAACGTCACCGGCATTTACGGCCGGATCGGCAATCCGACCGTCGAACGGTTCGAGCAGGCGCTGGCGGAACTCGAAGGCTTCGACCACGCCGTGGCTTTCGCGAGCGGCATGGCGGCGGTTTCGGCCTGCCTGCTTTCCGCGGTGTCGCAAGGCAAACGCCACATCGTCGGCGTCCGGCCGCTGTACGGCTGCACCGACCACCTGCTGACCACCGGTCTGCTGGGCACCGAGGTCACCTGGACCGCTCCCGAGAACGTCGCCGACGCCCTGCGGCCCGACACCGGCCTGGTTTTCGTCGAAACGCCGGCGAACCCGACGCTGAGCGAACTGGACATCGCCACCCTGACCGCCGCGTGCGGCGACGTCCCGGTACTGGTCGACAACACCTTCGCGACGCCCGTGCTGCAACGCCCCGGCCGCCTCGGCGCCCGGATGGTGCTGCACAGCGCGACAAAGTTCCTCGGCGGCCACGGTGACGTCATGGGCGGCATCGTGGCCTGCGACGCCGAGGAAGCCGCACGCCTGCGCTCCCTGCGCTTCGCTACCGGCGGCGTGCTGCACCCGCTCGCCGGATACCTGTTGCTGCGCGGCCTCTCCACGCTCCCACTGCGGGTTAAGGCTGCTTCGGAGACTGCGGCCGTCTTGGCCGAACGGCTCGCTTCGCACCCGTCGGTCCGGACTGTGCACTACCCGAAACTGGGCGGCCCCCTGGTGGCTTTCGAGGTAACCGGCGATCCGCACGCGGTGGTCGGCGCGGTCCGGCTGATCACGCCCGCGGTGAGCCTGGGCAGCGTCGACACGCTGATCCAGCACCCGGCGTCGCTGACGCACCGCATCGTCGCCGAGGACGACCGCACCGGCTCGGGCATCACGCACGGTTTGCTGCGGCTCTCGGCCGGGCTGGAGGACGTCGAGGACCTGTGGCTCGATCTGGATCAGGCTTTGAAGGCCTGCTGATCAGCACATCCGCCGTCGGTTCGGACGGTGGATGTGCTGCGGGCTGGTCCGGGCCGGGGACTCGGCCTGGATCAGCCGCGTCCGCACAAGTCCTTCGCCGGTCGCGTGAGCTGACTGATCAGCTGCAGCACCCGCCTCCGCAACACCCTCCGCCAGCCGGGGCGGGCGCGGACGCCGAGCCGGTGAGCGCGACCGTCGTGAGCAGCTTGACCGTGTCCGTGTGCCCCTCCGGGCACGGGGCGGGCGCGCTGGACTCGGCCATCGGGCGCTGGAGTTCGAACGTCTCGGTGCAGTCGCGGCAGCGGTAGGCGTAGGTGGGCATGCCTTGATTATCGCTGGCGGGCCGCGTTGGTGGGAAGCTGTCCGGGTGGATGTGCCCCAGTACGCGGATGTTCCGCACCTAGGCCAGGTCGTTCCCGCCCTGCTCGGCGCGCTGGGCGTGCCCGGCGAGGACGGCGGACTGGCACTGCCCGAAGCCCGCAGCGCCTGCGTGCTCCTTATTGATGGCCTTGGCTGGGAACTGCTCGCCCAGCACGCGGCCGACGCCCCCGTCCTCACCGAACTGGCCGCCAGCCCCCTGCGAGTCGGCTTCCCGTCGACCACCGCGGCCGGTGTCGCCGCGATCGGCACCGGCCTGGCCTCCGGCGAGCACGGCATGGTCGGCTACACCTTCGAAATGCCGGGGGCGGGCGTCATGAACGCCCTGCGCTGGCGCTCCCACGAGGACGGCAGCGACCTGCGAGGCACCCTGCCCCCACGCGAGGTGCAACCCCTGCCGACGACCTTCGAACGCGCCGCCGCCGCTGGGATCGAGGCCGCAGTGGTGTCCTCAGCGCATTTCGCCAACACAGCCTTGACCCAAGCGACCCAAAGCGGTGCCCGGTACGCCGGCGTGCACGCGCTGGGCGACCTGGCCGCGCGGACCTTGGACGTACTCTCCTCGCGGGCGTTTTGCTATGCCTACCACAGTGAATTGGACCAGCTCGGCCATCTCTACGGCCCGGGTTCGACCGCCTGGCGGATGCAACTGCGCCACGTCGACCGGCTGGTTGAGTCCATTGTGGATGGATTGCCCGCCGGTGCGGTGCTGGCGGTGGTGGCGGACCACGGAATGGTGACCGTCGAGGAGAAACTGAACCTGGAGGACGCGCCGGAACTCCTTGCGGGCGTCCGTGCTTTCGGCGGGGAAGTCCGTGCGCGGCATGTCTATACGGAACCTGGTGCGACGGCGGAGGTGGTGGCCGCGTGGCGCGAGGTGCTGGGCTCGCGGGCGTGGGTTCTGCCGCGCGAAGAGGCCATCGCGGCAGGCTGGTTCGGTGCCGCGGTGAGCGACCGGGTACGCCCGCGAATCGGTGACGTCGTGGCCGCGGCGACGGGAACGTTCGGCATGGTGCGCGAACTGGCCGAGGCGGTGGAGTCGAACCTGGTGGGCCAGCATGGCTCGTTGACGGCTGCGGAGCAGTTGGTTCCGCTGGCGATCGCTCGGGGTTGATCCGGGTTCGGGGCAGTTCGGCGGCGGTATCTGCTTTGCGTTGCTGAATTAGTGAGGTCCGGCTTGTGGGGCGATCGCAGTTTGGCGGCGAGGAGTGCGCTGCTGAGCTGGTGGTGACGGCCGTTCATGGGCCGACCACGGCTCGGCTGCGAGCATCGCGCCGCTAAACCGGCGGTGAGGCCCGGTTTTGTGGGTCGACCGCTGTTCAGCCGTGACCAGCGTGTTGCTGAAACCGGCGGCACACCCGGTTAGGGAGCCGACTGCTGCTCGTCTGCGATCACCGTGCCGCTGAAACCGGCAAAGGCACCCGGGTCCTGGGCCGACCGCTGCTCAGCCGCGACCAGCGCACCGCTGAAACCGGCGGCAGCACCAGATTCCTGAGCCAACCACTGCTCACGCGCACCTCACCGCCGACCTGATGCGCCCCGCAGCGCTGCTCCCGACCCCACCGCAACCCCGCTCACCCCGCGCTGGTCGGCATCCGGCACTCGCCCCCAGCCACCTCACCCGCCACAACCTCTGCCGAGAAACCCCATGGGTGCACCAAACCCAGCTGCTCGCAGTCCGCCAACCCAGTCGATTTCCGGCCCGAGCCGAAGTTCGGGTGCGTGGCTGCGCCGCCCCGCCGACGCCCAGTTACCGTGGCTGCGTGCCCAGACGCAATCGACCCGGCCGAGGCCGTCCCGGTCCCGCCGAGCGACCGGACGCCGGCGCCGTCAGCGGCTGGGCCCGCAGCGAGTCCGGTCCCGACGGAGACTGGCTGGTGCGCACTGTGCCCGGCGCGCAGGCCGCCAAGACCTACCGCTGTCCCGGGTGCGACCACGAGATCCGCCCAGGCGTCCCGCATCTCGTCGTCTGGCCCGCGGACGAGACCGGCGGCGTCGCGGACCGCCGGCATTGGCACCGGCCGTGCTGGGAGGCCCGGGCCCGGCGGCGGCCGAACCGGCGCTGGTGAAATCGTTACTGCGAAAGGGCTTCCTTGCGCCGAGCGCGGTGCCGCCGGACCGCGTCGCGGTTGACGCAGGCGTGCGTGCAGTAGCGCTGCGTCCCGCTACGAGTGAAGTCGACGAACGCGCGGCGGCATTCCGGCGCGGCGCAGCGGCTCAGACGTCGCAGGCTGGTCGAGGTCAGATATTGCGCCGCCGCGACTGACGTGACCGCGCGCAGCATCGCGGGCAGCCGGATCCCGTCATCTCGGTAGTGCAGGTGCCAGCTGTAGCCGTCGTGCGCGGTGATTCGCGGATAGGCGGCGGCTTCGGCCAGCAGGGCGTTCAGCAGCCGGACGCGTTCCGCTTCCTCCGTCGTGTCGACGACCTCGACCCAGCGGTCCAGAAACTCGCATACCTCGGGGAAGTCCTTGTCGGCCGACGGCGGGACCGGGCCCATCTCCGTCTCGTCCCAGCGCTGCAGCACCGCGGCCAGACCGGCGGGACGGTCGTTGGTGAGGCCGGTCACAAACTTGAGGAAACTCCGATGGTAAGAGTTATGCGGCATAAGACTATTACAGCACGCTTTTGCGCATGTCCCTCTCGCCGAGTCGCGCGGTCGCCGCGCCGTCCTGGATTCCCCTCGTCGCAGCCTGTGTCGGCACTTTCTTGCTGCTCGTCTACACCAGCATCGTCACCGTCGCGCTGCCCGCGATCGGCGCTGAACTCGGCGCGGGATACGGGCAGCTGCAATGGATCGTGGACGTCTTCACCGTCGCGCTCGCCGGACTGCTGCTCGGCTTCGGTTCGCTGAGCGACCTGCTCGGCCGCAAACGGGTCTACCTCGCCGGGCTGGTCGTGTTCTCCCTCGCGACGCTCGTCTGCGGCCTGGCCGGAACGCCCGGTGAGCTGATCGCCGCGCGGCTGGTGCAGGGCGTCGCGGGTGCGGCGATGTTCGCGACGATCCTGCCGCTGGTCGGACTGACCTACGAAGGCCGCGACCGGGCCCGGGCGTTCGCGGTCTGGGGAACGGTGGCCGGGGTCGCGAGCGCGGTAGGCACCTTCTCCGGCGGCGTGCTGGCGCAGTTGCTCGGCTGGCGCTGGATTTTCTTTGTCTCCCTGCCCATTTGCGCGGTCGCGATCGTCATGGCGGTGACGTCGTTGAAGGAAAGCCCGCGGTTGCGCGACCGCCGGGTCGACTACCCGGGCATCGTCACCTTTTCGCTAGCCGCGACCGGCCTCGCCTACTCCGTCATCACCGGCGGCGATCGCGGTTGGTCTTCCGCCGGTGCGATCGCCGGATACCTGGTCACAGTGGTTGCCATCGCGGCGTTTGTGGTCGCGGAGCGTCGCAGCAGCGCGCCAATGGTCCCGACCGGTTTGTTCGCGACGCGCCGGTTCCTCGGCGTTCTGCTCGTCGCGTTCAGCTATTACTTCGCCGGGTTTGGCGCGCTGCCAGTGATTTCGCTGTGGTTGCAGCAGACGACCGGGCTCAGCTCGGCGGCGACGTCGGCGGTGCTGGCGCTGCAGGTGGTGGTGTTCGTGGTGGTGTCGGCGCTGATCAGCGGACGCTTGCACGACGGATCGCCGAGCCGGGTACTGGGCGGCGCGACGGTGCTGATCGGCCTCGGCTGCCTGACCGCAGTCGCGGTGCTGCTCAGCCCGACCTGGACGGCGCTGCTACCTGCTCTGGTCCTGACCGGAATCGGCGCAGGCATTGTGTCCCCGGTCTTCCCGGCGGTCGCCATCGCTTCGGTGCCTGCGGAATATGGCGGTACGGCGGGTGCCGCCGCGAACAGTTCCCGGCAGCTGGGGTTGGCGCTCGGAATCGCGGTGACCGGCGCGGTCTACGCGACCCGCGGTGAGGGGAGTGCTGGTGCTACCCAGGGGGTGTTGCTGGTGCTGCTGCTGTGCGGCGTGGTCGCGGTCGGAAGCGGCCTCGTCGGCGGCTGGTTGTTGCGCGACAACACCACTCGCGTCAACCGGGGGTGACCCGCAGGACTTCCGGCGCGTGCCTCGCCTGTCTGTCCACAATGGCCACGTCAAGGCGACCTCTCCACAGCGCGGCGGGAGGGGGCCGCGCTCCAGCTGCCTGCCCAGTAGCGCGAGATCGCTCGCCGTGTTCGGGCCCTCCGTCGCATCAACCTGGGCAGCCGACAAACCAGACGCCGTGCGCTGTCTCCGCACCCCGGTCCTCACCACCGGACTCACCCGACGTCAACTAGTGCCCCCGGCCAGCCTCCGTGGCTCGGTACACCGCCTCCTCAACGCGACCAGTCGTCCTACCCCAGCCCCTCCGTCCCCTCAATCCGACCAACCCCTCCCTCCTTGTCCCCACCCCAGCCGTCACCGCCGGAAATGCCGAGAAACCGCCCCGTCGTACTCCTCCTCCACGTACTCGCTGAACCCCAGCTTCTCCACCACCCGCAACGACGGCGTGTTCGACACAGCCACGCTGATCAGCACCGGAATCGCCGGGATCTCCCGCTCCGCCCACTCCACCGAAGCCCGCGCCGCCTCCACCGCGTAGCCCTTCCCCCACGCCGACGGCCGGAAGCGGTACGCGAGGTTCAGCACCTTCTCGCCCCGGAACTCCCGGTTCCGCACCCCGGTCATGCCGATCACGTCCGCTCCGTCGGCGGATTCCGGCCTGCCCCGCTCCCGGACCGCCAGATACCCGTAGCCGAACTCCGCCCAGTGCTCGAGCCAGCTGTCGAACATCACCAGCGTGGTCGCGGTGTCCGGCGGACGCGGGTTGTACCGGTTCGTCTCCGGGTCGTTCTGGATCTCCACCACTGCCTGCCGGTCGGTCTCCACGAAACGCCGCAGCACCAGCCTTTCCGTCACGATCTCTGTCACGCCCCCGACCATAACGACGGGGTCCGACAAAAATCGCCCGCGAAAAACGGCGACAATCTCCGCCATGACCGAACTGCCGTTGGTGCTCCTGCACGCCTTCCCGCTCGACGCCCGCATGTGGGACCCGGTCCGCGCGCCGCTCGCGGAACGCTTCCGGGTCATCACGCCTGACCAGCGCGGCCTCGGCCGGAGCCCGCTGCCGGAATCCGAAGCCGAGCCGGACCTGGCCGACGCCGCCAGGGACGTCGTCGCGCTCCTCGACAAGCTCGAACTCGATCAGGTGATTCTCGGCGGCTGTTCGATGGGCGGGTACCTCGCGATGGCCGTCCTGCGGCAGGCACCCGAGCGCGTCGGCGGGCTGGTCCTCATCGACACCAAAGCCACCGCGGACACCCCCGAAGCCGCGCAGACCAGGCTCGACGTCGCGAACCGTGCGGAGGCTGAGGGCATCAAGGACTGGCTGGCCGACGGGAACCTGCCGAACCTCCTCGCCGACACTGCGTCCGCCGACGTTCGCGCGCGCGTACGCGAATTGATCGACGCTCAGCCGCCGTCCGGGGTCGCCTGGGCCGCGCGGGCGATGCGCAACCGTCCCGATTCTGTTGAGCTGCTGCGCGAAACCGACGTCCCGGCACTCGTCATCGTGGGGGAGCGCGACGCGATCACGCCGCTCGACGCTGCCAACACCATGGTCGAAGCGCTGCCCGAGGCGACCCTCGCCGTCCTCCCGGACGTCGGGCATCTGACGCCGCTGGAGGACCCGGCGGGCGTGGTCGAAGCGATCCTCGGCTGGGTCAGCTGAAGTACTCGGCCGCCGCGGCGCGCGCTTCGTTCAGCCGGTGCGGGAAACGCTGTGCGATCAGGAACCGCCACGTCACCGCGAAGAGCGCGCGAAGCTGCGTACACGTCGCGAGGACGGCTTCGTCCGCTTCGCCCGGGTACGCGGCGAGAAACTCAGGGCCGCCTTGTTGCGCGAGGATCGCCAGGTCCCATTCGAGTGGTCCGCGCCAGGTGTCCTCGAAATCGAGCCAGCACGGGCCGTCGGCGGTCTCGATGAGGTTCCCGGGGTGCGCGTCGCCGTGCAGGGCCTGGACCGGGCTAGATGGCAGCAGCTCCGCGAGCCGTTCGGTTTCCGCGCGGATCCGGTCGGCGAAACCGTCCAGCAGCGAACTGCTGCGGGCGACGACGTCCAGCAGTTCGCCGACCGGGCCGCGGGAGGGCAGTTCGCCCGGATAGCCGCGCAACGCGTCGTGGAGCCGGGCGAGCGATCCGGCGGTCTCGTCCGGCCCGTGCCGATGGTCCGGATCGTGCGGGGTCCAGTGCCAGAGCGTGACCGGCAGGCCCTCGGCGAAATGCGGTCCGGCCGGGGGATCGGCGGCCGGTGAGACGACGCGCACACCACGTTCGGTGAGGTAGGCCGAAAGGGCGACATCCCGTTCGAGCCACGCGGTCGCGTCCGGCCGCAGCAGCCGGGTGGTGGCCGGGACCCTCGCCACGACCGGACCCATCCTCACCAGCACGTTCGAGCGCTCGTGCAGCACCTCGGCGGAGTCCGCCGGAAGGCCGAACCGGCGGCCGGCGGCGAGCGCGGCGGAGACCGCCGCGGCGCGGTACAGGTCGGTCACGCGGTGATCTAACCAGCCGGTGCGCGCGACTGTCGGTACCGAGGGCTACGATCCCCTTAACCGCCCGGATCAGGCCCGCCCTGAGCCCGAGCGCCCCGAAGTTGACCACCACAAGGTTGCAGTGTTGGAGGCAGGAGTGACGGCCGTAGCCCCCAAGCCGATCGCAACGCGCCCGTATCCCGCGCGCGAGACGGCAAAGGGTTCGTACCTGCTGCGGTTGTTCCGCACGACGGACCACAAGCAGATCGGGATCATGTATCTGGTCTCGTCGTTCGCCTTCTTCATGATCGGCGGCGCGATGGCCATGCTCATCCGGACGGAGCTCGCCCAGCCAGGGCAGCAGTTCCTGTCGCAGGAGCAGTACAACCAGCTGTTCACCATGCACGGCACGGTGATGCTGCTGCTGTACGCGACGCCGAGCCTGTTCGGGTTCGCGAACTTCATCCTGCCGCTGCAGATCGGCTCGCCCGACGTGGCGTTCCCGCGGCTGAACGCGTTCTCCTACTGGCTGTTCCTGTTCGGCAGCCTGATCGTGCTGTCCGGCTTCCTGACGCCCGGCGGCGCCGCCGACTTCGGCTGGTTCGCCTACACGCCGCTGTCGGACGCCATCCACTCGCCCGGCGTCGGAGCCGACCTGTGGATCGCCGGCCTGGCGGTGTCCGGTCTGGGAACGATCCTCGGCGCGGTCAACATGATCACCACGGTGGTCTGCCTGCGCGCGCCCGGCATGACGATGTACCGGATGCCGATCTTCACCTGGAACATCCTGATCACGAGCATCCTGATCCTGCTCGCGTTCCCGATCCTCACCGCGGCCCTGTTCGGCCTGATGGCGGACCGGCACCTCGGAGCCCACGTGTTCGACCCGGCCAACGGCGGGGTGATCCTGTGGCAGCACCTGTTCTGGTTCTTCGGCCATCCAGAGGTCTACATCGTCGCGCTGCCGTTCTTCGGGATCGTGTCGGAGATCTTCCCGGTCTTCAGCCGCAAGCCGGTGTTCGGCTACAAGGGCCTGGTCTTCGCGACGCTGTCGATCGCGGCGCTGTCGGTGGCGGTGTGGGCGCACCACATGTACGCGACCGGTGCGGTCCTGCTGCCGTTCTTCTCCTTCATGACGTTCCTCATCGCGGTCCCGACCGGCGTGAAGTTCTTCAACTGGATCGGCACGATGTGGAAGGGCCAGCTGTCCTTCGAGACGCCGATGATCTTCTCGATGGGCTTCATCGTCACGTTCCTCTTCGGCGGTCTGACCGGCATCATGCTGGCCGCTCCGGCGATCGACTTCCACGTGTCGGACAGCTACTTCGTGGTGGCGCACTTCCACTACGTCCTCTACGGCACGATCGTGTTCGCGACCTTCGCCGGGATCTACTTCTGGTTCCCGAAGATCACCGGCCGGATGATGGACGAGAAGCTCGGGAAGTGGCACTTCTGGACCACGTTCATCGGCTTCCACACCACGTTCCTGGTGCAGCACTGGCTGGGAGCCGAGGGCATGCCGCGGCGTTACGCGGACTACCTCGCCAGCGACGGGTTCACCACGCTGAACACGATCTCCACGATCGGCGCGTACATCCTCGGGGCGTCCACGCTGCCGTTCATCTGGAACGTGTTCAAGAGCTACCGGTACGGCGAGATCGTCACGGTCGACGACCCGTGGGGCTACGGCAACTCGCTCGAATGGGCGACGTCCTGCCCGCCGCCGCGGCACAACTTCACCGAGCTGCCCCGGATCCGCTCCGAGCGGCCCGCGTTCGAGCTGCACTACCCGCACATGGTCGAACGCCTCCACGCGGAAGGCGAGATCGGCTTCTTCGGCAAGGCCAAGCACGTCGCGGCCCCGTCGCAGAAGCTCGTGGACGCCACCATGCCGGGCGACCACAGCAAGGACAACGCGAGCGAGCAGTAACGGCGCTCGGAAGGTTTGCGGGGCGGGGGGGCCGGGGGGGGGGGCGGGGCTTGTTTGGGGGGGGGGTTGGGGGGGGGGGGTTTGCGGTTGGGTCGCGGGTGGGGCTAGCGCCCCAATGTGGCAT
>NZ_JBSHAM010000051.1:46709-60443 GCF_053611505.1 Amycolatopsis sp. NPDC054798
AGCGAGCATAAACGGCGCTCGGACGGTTTGCGGGGCGCGGGCCCGGTCGCGGTTTCTCTCGGCCGGGCACGCGCCTTTTTCGTGCCGGAGCGCTGACGAGCTCGCGCGGCTGACGTGCCGGAGGCCGCTGCGGCGGGGTCTGCTCGGGGCCTCTGCGGCGCGGGGTTGCCGCGCCGAGGGCTTCTAGCGCGATCGGGGACTGCTGAGCTTGGGACTGGCGGGGCAGGGACGGACGCGCCGGGCAGCAATCCGGTGGGCAGGGCGTGTGGCTGGTGATGGCTCGTGAGTGGTTATGCCGGTGGGGACCGGCACTCACGAAGCCCGCTCCGTTGCATTGGCCTAGTGCCCTGCACAGTTCTGCTAGTCCCCTGGCCGCACAGCCCGCTGGCTTCCGCTGCCGCCCAGCCCGCCCGAGAGGACCCGGCCGCCGCCCCTCGCATCGCCCGTTCGTGGCACCGGCGGTGTGAAGCACGGCACGGGGGCGTTCTGCCCGCCGCCGCAGGAGGCCAGACTGGGCGTGCCGACTCGCCGTGGCCTAAGCGTCGGTGCCGAGACGAACGAGGGATACCGAACCAGTGAGCCAGACTCCCGTCCTCATCACCACGACCGGTCCGGACAAGCCCGGGGTCTCGTCCGTGCTGTTCGCCGTGCTCACCCGGCACGACGTGGACGTGCTCGACATCGAGCAGGTGGTCATCCGCGGGCAGCTCGTGCTGGGCGTGCTCGCCGGCGTCTACCGCGACCCCGAGGGGCTGCAGGAGTCCGTCGAGCAGGCGATGGCGACCGTCGGCATGGAGGTCGAGGTCCGGATCGGCGACGCGATCGGCGCGGATCCGTTCGCGCTTGGCCGGCGCGATTCGTCGCACGTGCTCGTCCTGCTGGGGCGTCCGGTGACCGCTCGGGCGTTCTCCGAGATCGCGCGGCGGCTGGCGGGCGTCGGGGCGAACATCGACTCGATCCGCAGCGTCGCCGACTATCCGGTGACCGGGCTGGAGCTGTACGTCTCGGTGCGCGAAGACACCGAAGAGACCGACGCCGAGCTGCGGTCCATGCTGGCCGACGCGGCGTCTGAGGCCAACGTTGACGTCGCCGTCGAGCGCGCGGGCATCACGCGCCGGGCGAAGCGGCTGGTGGTCTTCGACGTCGATTCCACGCTCGTGCAGGGCGAGGTCATCGAGATGCTCGGCGCGTACGCCGGGGTCGAGGAGCAGGTCCGCGAGATCACCGAGGCCGCGATGCGCGGCGAGCTGAACTTCGCCGAGTCGCTGGAGCGGCGTGTGTCGCTGTTGGCCGGACTGCCTGCGAGCGTGATGGACGAGGTCGCGGCGAAGCTTGAACTGACCCCGGGGGCCCGCACGACCGTCCGCACGCTGAAGCGCATGGGCTTCCGCTGCGGCGTCGTGTCCGGCGGATTTACCCAGGTCATCGACCATCTCGTGGACGACCTCGGTCTCGACTTCGCGGCGGCCAACGAGCTGGAGGTCGTGGACGGCAAGCTCACCGGTCGCGTGGTCGGCGACATCGTGGACCGCGCCGGGAAGGCGACCGCGCTGCGCCGGTTCGCTGGCGAGTACGGGATTCCGCTGGGTGCGTGCGTCGCGGTCGGCGACGGGGCCAACGACATCGACATGCTGGCCGCGGCCGGGATGGGCGTCGCGTTCAACGCCAAGCCTGCGCTGCGGGAAGTCGCGGACACGGCGCTCTCGCACCCTTACTTGGACGCGGTGCTGTTCGTCTTGGGCGTCACGCGCGCCGAGGTCGAGGCGGCGGACCTGGCCGACGGACTCGAATTGGCCCGCCCGTGAACCCTCTGCTCGAACCGCTGCGCAGCCGATACGCCTCGTGGCTCGGCCTCCCCGCCGAGGACACCTCCGACACTTCCGACGAGAATCCGGACGAGGTCCGCGCGATGCCGGTCATCCTGCGGATCGAACGCGCCGAACCGCCCGGCCGCACCGCGCTGCTCGAAGCGGCGGCAGCAGCGGCGCTGGCGGTGTGCCTGGACGAACGCGCCGAGCCTGGTGGCGAATGGGCCGAGCCGGTGCACGCGTGGCTCGACAACCGCATCCGCAAGGTCGCGCGCCGAGCCCGTGGCGCGCACTGGCAGGCGGTGCTTGAACAGCCGGGAATCACCATCGAGGTCGATGGTGCGGAGGCTCGGGCTCTCGTGCCCGGGCTGGTGAAGGAGGCTCCGAAAGAGGTCTCGCGACTGCAGATCTCCGGCAGCGAACTGCCCGCCGACACCCCCGGCCCGGCACCGGCCGACGTCCCGCTGCTGATGCTGAACCCGGACGTCCCGATGACCGTCGGCAAAGCGTCCGCGCAGGTCGGGCACGCCACGATGATCCTCGCCTCGCTGCTGCCGGACGACGAACTGGCGGCGTGGGCGGCGAAGGACTACCGGGTCGCGGTGCGCACGCCGAGCCCGGGCCGGTGGAAGGAGCTGTGCCCGGTCGAGGACCCGGAGGCGGGCTGGCGCGACAACCGCGTGATCGCCGTCCGCGACGCGGGCTTCACCGAGGTCGATCCCGGCACGATTACCGTGCTGGCGCAGCAGCCCGGAACATCGGCGTGACCCGCGCGGTTGCGCCAATGCAGTGACCCGACGGGTGGAAAGGCGTCTCGGATGACCTTGGAAGTACAGCGCGAAGGCACGCACAGTTTCGTGGGCCGCAACGAGCGCGGCGCGGAGGTGCGGTTGGGCCGGGCCGGTGCGGAAGGCGCGTTCTCCCCGGCGGAACTGCTGCAAATCGCGGCGGCGGGCTGCTCCGCGGTGACGGCGGAGCAGCTGATCACGCGGCGGGTGGGCGAGGACTCGAAGTTCCGGGTCTCGGTGACCGCCGATCGACGCGAGGGCGCTTCGGAGCTGGACGCGGTGCGGGTCGCGTTCGACGTCGACGTGTCGGCGCTCGACGAGGACCAGCGGGAGGCGCTCGCAGGCGCGGTGGACCGGGCGATCGAGAGGCTGTGCACGGTGAGCCGGACGTTGAAGAAGGGGATCCCGGTGACGGAGACGTTTCCGACTGCTTGAGCGGCGGGGTGGGCAGGGCTCCGGTGGGTGCGGGAGTCTTTGCTCGGCAAGCGTTTCCGGCCGCGTTGAGGTCGGGGGAGGGGCCTTCGCCGCCTGAGCCGTGGCGGCGGATGGGGCGGCGGCTCGCCGAACAGGTTTGGCAGCGGGTGGTTTTTGGAGCGAGGCCGCCGAGCTGCGGTGGCAACGGGTGTTTCTTGGAGCAGTGACGCCGGGCTGCTGCGTCGGCGGGTGGTTTTTGGGGCGAAGTCGCCGAGCTGCCGTGGCAGCAGGTGGCTTTTGGGGCAGTGACGCGGGGCTGCTGCGTCGGCGGGTGGCTCTTGGGGCCAAGTCGCCGAATTCCCGTGGCAGCAGGTGGCCCTTGGGGCAGCGACGCTGAACTGCTGCATCGGCGGGTGGCTTCTTGAAGTGAGGCCGCCGAACAGCCGTGGCAGCGAATGGCCCTTGCAGCACGGCCGCTCAGTCCCGTCGCCGAACCCGCCGGAGCCGCGGCTCGCCACCCGTTGCCCGCCAAGGGTTTCCAGCCACCAGCCACCGTCAGCGAAAGCCGCGGCAGCCCGCCCGGAACCCCTTCAGCGAAGCGACCCCAGCCCAGCCCAGCCCAGTCCGGCTCAGCTCAGCTTTGCCACACCACGTACGCCTGGTCAGCGTCCGTGGTCATCGCCTCGATGAACTTCTCGTTGTCGAAACCGGGCAAGGTCTGCAGGCGCTCGATGAGGGCGTCCGCGGCCGGGTCGCCGCTCGGTACTGCGGTGCCCTTGCCGTCGTTGCCGACCAGCATGAAGAAGACGTCTTCGTTCCAGGGGCCGTCGGGGATGACTCTCACCATGACGGATTGCAGCTCCGACCACGTCACAGCTTCTTCGCTGCCATCGGCGAGCCGGCGCCGCACCCCGGTGTCGTCGACACTGACGGTCCGGGATTGTGCGCTGGACGAGTCCTGGGTCAACGGTGCTCCCTGTCGTGTTCGTTCCACTCACCGTACCCGCCTGTCCGGTGTGCCCGGTCAGGCGGGCGCGGCGGCGTCGAGCCGCTTCAGTGCGTCGCGGGCGACTTGCGGGTCTGTGGTGGGCCAGAACGGCGGCAGCGACGCGCGAAGGAACCCGCCGTAGCGCGCGGTGGCCAGGCGGGAATCCAGTACGGCCACTACGCCGCGGTCGGTGACTGAGCGGTGCAGCCGTCCGGTGCCCTGTGCCAGCAGCAGCGCGGCGTGCGTCGCGGCGACGGTGAGGAATCCGTTGCCGCCCCGGGCTTCCACCGCGCGCTGGCGGGCGGACGACACCGGGTCGTCCGGACGGGGGAACGGGATCCGGTCCACCACCACGAGCTGCAGCGACGGCCCTGGCACGTCCACGCCCTGCCACAGCGTGAGCGTGCCGAACAGGCAGGTGCGCGCGTCCTCGGCGAACTGCCGCACCAGCAACGGCGTGGCGTCGTCGCCCTGGCAGAGGATCGGGTGGTCGAGCCGTTCCCGCATGGCTTCCGCGGCCTGTTTCGCCGCGCGCATCGAGGAGAACAGGCCCAGCGTACGGCCGCCCGCCGCTTCGACCAGTCCGGCCAGTTCGTCCATTGTGGACTCCGCGAGCCCGTCCCTGCCCGGCGGCGGAAGGTGTTTGGCGAGGTAGAGGATGCCGTTGCGGCGGTGGTCGAACGGCGAGCCGACGTCCAGCCCGGTCCACTTCGGGCCGGTGTCCTCGTCCGACGGGGCTTCCTTGTCGGTGGCCGTTCCCGGCGACTTCACCACGCGCGCGCCGCTCGGCGGGAGGCCCCATTGCCGCGCCATGGTGTCGAATTCGCCGCCGAGGGTGAGGGTCGCTGAGGTCAGCACGGTGGTGTGCTGGTTGAAAACACGCTCCCGCAACAACCCCGCGACGCCGAGCGGCGCGACCTTCAACGCGGGCGGTCGCGGGTTCGCGGAGTACTTGTCGCCGGTCACCCAGACGACGTCGCGTTGGTGCGCCAGATCCTCGTCGTACGCGTCGAGCAGCCGGACCGCGGTGTCGTGCACTTCTTCGAGCAGCGACCGCGCCAGCTTGCGCGCGGTGGCCTCGCCGACGTCTTCCTTGCGATCCGAGCCCAGCGCGGTGAGGCATTCCTTCGCCGCGTCGCGCACCGCCGGGATCGCGCCCTGCAACGGCCGCGGCAGCGCGTCGAGCCTTCCGGCCGGGATGTCGTCGAGGATCAGCGCGAGCCCGTCGGACGATTCCAGCAGCCGGTCCGCGATTCCAGCGTCCATCAGCTTTCCGCAGCGGCGCGCGGCGGCCGACACCATGGCGCTGGTGAGTTCGCCGGTCGCGACCGAGGTGACCCGGTCGACCAGGTCGTGCGCCTCGTCGATGATCACCAGGTCGTGGTCCGGAAGCACCTGGTAGCCCTGCAGCGCGTCGATGGCCAGCAGCGCGTGGTTGGTGACGACGACATCGGCGCGGCCCGCCTCGGCTCGCGCGCGTTCGGCGAAGCAATCGGTGCCGACCGGGCACTTCGCGGCGCCGAGGCATTCCCTTGCGGTGACGGAAACCTGCCGCCACGCCTGATCGGACACGCCGGGCACCAGTTCGTCGCGGTCGCCGGTTTCGGTGTCCGACGTCCACTCGTGCAGCCGTGTGACTTCCTTGCCCAGCCGGGACACCGCGAACGGGTCGAACAGCTGCGCGTCCTCGGGTTCGTCGGACGGGCCGGTGTCGAGCCGGTGCAGGCACAGGTAGTTGCGGCGGCCCTTGAGGATCGCGAAGGTCGGTTCGCGCCCGAGCGGCTTCTTGAGCGCCTTCGCCAGGCGCGGGAGATCGCGGTCGACCAACTGGCGCTGCAACGCGATGGTGGCGGTGGAGACGACGACGGTGGTGTCTTTCTCCACCGCGTGCCGGATCGCGGGCACCAGGTACGCCAGCGATTTGCCGGTGCCCGTCCCCGCTTGCACGGCGAGGTGTTCGCCGGTGCGGATGGCGTGGCCGACGGCATCGGCCATCTTCACCTGGCCGGGGCGTTCGGCGCCGCCGACGGACTCCACCGCGTGGGTGAGGAGTTCGAGGACGCCGGGGAAATCGGTTCGGGCGGGCACAGCGAGACACGATAGCCGCCAGGTCCGACAGGATCTTCGATCCGGCGCGAACGGACCCCTCGCGCCGGATCGAAGATCCCGGAAAGACGGCTCAGTCTTCCTTGCGGAACCGCGAAACCGCGGCCCACGCGAGCGGCAGCACACCCGCCGCGACAACGGTCTTCAGCACGTCACCCACGAGAAACGGCGTGACGCCCTTGTCGAAAGCGGTGGCGAGATCGAAGCCGGTGACGGCCATCAGCCACGGCACGCCGAAGGCGTAGATCGCGAGGTTGCCGAGCACCATGGTCCCCGCCGTGCGCAGCGGAGTGCGGTCGCCGCCGCGGTGGGCGAGCGCGCCCACGAGCGCACCGGCGAACACGAAGCCGACGATGTAGCCGGCCGAGGCTCCGGACAGCCCGGACGTCCCGCCCTGGAACCACGGCACCCCGGCCGCGCCGACGAGCAAGTACAGCAGCATCGAGGCAGCGCCGCGGCGCATGCCGAGCGTCGCGCCGACGAGCAGCGCGGCGAAGGTCTGGCCGGTCATCGGCACCGGCGTGCCCGGAATCGGGATGATCAGCTGCGCGGCAGCGCCGGTGAGCACAGCTCCGCCTGCGACCAGCGTCAGGTCGCGCACCAGGGTGCCGGGCACAAGGTCGGCCAGCACCTGACGACGGCCGGCGAGGGACAGTGACGACACGAGACCTCCAACCACGGAAAACGGACGTCCGGGCAGGTTATCGCCGAGGGACCGGACGGAACGAGACAAGTTGCGTTCCTCACCACCCCTGTCTTGCGCCACACGTCCGGGTGAGCTGGCCCGGACGACGTTTGGGACCCCCGCCGCGGCGCCGATGTCGAAGCACGGGCGAAGGGAGACAGGTCGAATGCGCGGACGGATCCTGCTGGTCACCGGGGTTTTAATGGCGGCGGCCCCGGCGGTGGCGCACGCTGGTCCGCCGACGTCCACCGGCTGGGGTTCCGCGGGCAGCCTCGACGTCACGGTGGACCACGAACACGTCGTCACCGGCGAATTGGCGCGCTGCGACGCGGACGGACCGGCTTCGGCGCGCTCGACCGGCGGCGCGGCGGGCGAGGTCGCGGTGTTCGGCTTCGGCGGCACCACGTGCGGACGGAAGGGCGCGGTCGCGCAGGTGCAGGCCGGCGGGCAGCGGTTCGAATCCGACCTGCTCACCCGGTACGGCGGGCCCGAGCTGAAGATCCGCACGTACTCGGTCGGATGCGCCACCACGGCGGATTCGGGCAGCACCGGTTCGATGTCGATCGGCGAGGTTTCCGGCTTCACCGCGCCGTCGTCGATCCCGGCGAACTATCGCCTCACGATCCCCGGCGGCGCGGCGGGCACGGCGCTGGCCACGATCACGCTGAACGAGACCGTGACGCCCCAGCCCGCAGACGGCAGCCTGGTCACGCACGCGGTGCACGTGAAGCTGTTCCCGCAAGGCGGTCCGGCGAGCGGGGACATCTACCTCGGCACCGCGGCGTGCAACCCGTACGGCAAGGGCGGCGCGCCCAAGCCGTGACCGATCAGGCGGGCGGCAGGGCGGGCGTGCCGGTATAGCGCACTCCCGCCTCGTCGAAGTCCTTCAGCGTCGCGTCCACAGTCGGCTGCGATCCGCCCACCGTCAGGTCCAGCAGGACCTGCACGTTGAACCCGGCCCCCGCAGCGTCGAGGGCGGTGGCGCGCACGCAGAAGTCGGTGGCGATGCCGACGACGTCGACATCGGTGACGTCATGCGCCCGAAGCCACTCTTCGAGCGTCTTGCCGTCGCCGGACTTGCCTTCGAAACCGGAGTACGCGGCGGTGTACTCGCCCTTCGAGAACACCGCCTCGACCGGCACCACGTCCAGCGCCGAGTGGAACGACGCGCCCGCCGTGCCCGCGACGCAGTGCGGCGGCCAGCTGGTGTTGAAGTCGGGCGTGTCGCTGAAGTGGTCGCCCGGGTCGATGTGGTGGTCGCGAGTGGCGACGATGTGCGTGTAGCCGCCGTCGGCCATCCGCTGCGAGATGGCCGCCGCGGCAGCCGCCCCGCCCGGCAGGCCGAGCGAGCCTCCCTCGCAGAAGTCGTTCTGCACATCCACCACGATCAGCGCGGTCCCCATGGTCGGCTCCCTACAGAAAAGTCGTCGGTATCGCGGGCTCGCCGTGCGAGAGCTTGAGGCCCTCCCACGGCAGGCTCACCTGCGCGCGCCGCAGGCGGGCGCGCGCGTCGTCCAGCGTGGGCAGATCATCCACCGGCGCGCCGCCGCGCACCAGGGGGATCTGCAGCTCGAGATCGTTCTCACCGGCTTCCGGACGGCTGCCGGAGGCGGTCCAGACCACCTCCTCGACGGCGGTCCCGGTGCTGCGGTGGCGGCGCAGCGCGTGCTTGCGCCCGCCGCGGGATTCCTTGTGCGCACTGCGTTTCGCGACCGGTCGCCCGTCGACCTCGACCAGCTTGTACACCATCCCGGCGGTCGGCGCGCCGGATCCGGTGACCACCGAGGTGCCCACGCCGTAGGCGTCCACCGGTTCCGCGCGCAGCGCCGCGATCGCGTGCTCGTCGAGGTCGCCGGACACCACGATCCGGGTGTCTTTCGCGCCGAGCGAGTCGAGCTGGTCGCGGGCCTTGCGGGCGAGCGGGCCGACGTCGCCGGAGTCGATCCGGATCGCGCCCAGCTCCGGGCCCGCGACGCGCACGGCCGCCTCGATGCCCGCGGTGATGTCGTAGGTGTCGACCAGCAGCGTGGTGTCCGGCCCCATCTTGCTGACCTGGGCGCGGAACGCGGCTTCCTCGCTGTCGTGCAGCAGCATGAACGCGTGCGCGACGGTGCCGCGCGTCGGGATCCCGTAGCGGCGGCCCGCTTCGAGGTTCGACGTGGTGGCGAATCCGGCCAGGTAGGCGGCGCGCGCGGCGGCGACCGCGGCGTACTCGTGCGTGCGCCGTCCGCCCATCTCGATGATCGGCCTGCCGTGCGCCGCGCCGGACATCCGCGCCGCCGCGGACGCGATCGCGCTGTCGTGGTTGAGGATCGACAGCACCACCGTCTCCAGCACCACGGCTTCGGCGAAACTGCCGGTCACGGTGAGGATCGGCGAACCGGGGAAGTACAGGTCGCCTTCGCGGTAGCCGTCGATGTCGCCGCGGAACTCGTAGTCGGCCAGCCACGCCAGCGTCTCCGGGTCGACGACCGCGGTCTGCTCCAGCATGGCCAGTTCGGCGTCGGTGAACCGGAAGTCGGCGATCGCGTCGAGCACGCGCGCGGTGCCCGCGACGACGCCGTAGCGCCGGCCGTCGGGAAGCCGCCGCGCGAAGACTTCGAACACGCACGGCCGGTCGGCCGTCCCGTCCGCGAGCGCGCTCGCCAGCATGGTCAGCTCGTAATGGTCGGTGAGCAGCGCCGTGCTGGCGCTGGTGACCGGCTCGGGGGAACCCATGGGAGCAGCCTATTCACTCACATGGACGGACCTGGCGCGGCGTACCGGGATGGCCCCGTGACACCATGGTGTGCATGTCCACGCCTGTCGCATCCGAACAGACGCAGGTCGATCCACTCGGGGCCGAGCTGGCCGAATCCGACCAGCCCTGGCGGACGATCGTCTGGAACGATCCGGTCAACCTGATGTCGTACGTGACGTACGTCTTCCAGAAGCTGTTCGGCTACAGCCGGGACCACGCCACGAAGCTGATGCTCGACGTGCACAACAAGGGCAGGGCGATCGTGTCGTCCGGTTCGAAGGAGAAGGTGGAGACCGACGTGGCGAAGCTGCACGCGGCGGGCCTGTGGGCGACCATGGAACAGCCCTCGTGAAGGCCTGGCGGCGCAAGGGGGACGCCATCCTCGCCGGGTTCGAACAGCAGGAAGCCGCGGTGCTGCGCGGGCTGGTCGGGCAGCTGGAGGACATGCTCACCGCACGGGCCGAGGAGGCCCCGCAGGACGAACTGGCCGAGCTGACCGGCATCCGCACCGGGCCCGCCGAATCGCCGGACGACCCGGTGCTGTCGCGGCTGCTGCCGGACTTCCACCGGCTCGACCCGGACAACCCGAGCCGCGAGGACCTCGATTCGGCGGCGGCGATGCGGTCGCTGCACGAGCCGGAGCTGCTGGAGAAGAAGGTCGGCGTCGCGAAGATCGTGCTCGACACGCTGCCGCGCGACGGCGGTTCGGTGAAGCTGACCTTCGAGCAGGCCGACGCCTGGCTCGGCGCGTTGAACGACGTGCGGCTGGCGCTGGGCACCGCGCTCGACGTCACCGAGGACATGCCCGACGAATTGCCGGAAGACGACCCCCGCGCACCCCATCTCGGCGTCTACCATTGGCTGACATGGGTGCAGGAGACGCTGATCCAGGCGCTGACCGGCTGACCGGCGGGAAAATCACCGACGTTCCTGGCGTGCTCGTAGGCCATCATCAGCGGCTGGGCGACGGCTGGGCCAGCGGAACCACTGTCGTGCTCGTGCCGGACGGCGCGACCGGCGCGGTCGATCAGCGCGGCGGCGCGCCCGGCACGCGCGAGACCAACTTGCTGGAGCCGGAAAACCTGGTGCAGCAGGTCAACGCGATCTGTCTCTCCGGCGGCAGCGCGTACGGGCTCGCGGCGGCGGACGGCGTGATGCGGTGGCTTTCCGAGCGGAACTACGGGTTTCCCGTTGGCGCGCAGCCGTATGAGGTCGTTCCGATCGTGCCCGCGGCGGTGCTGTTCGACCTGCCGCGCAGCGCGTGGGGCAATCGGCCGGACGCCGATTTCGGTTACGCCGCTTGCGAAGCGGCCGGGGACGCGGTCGCGATGGGCACCGTCGGCGCCGGCTCGGGTGCGGTGGTCGGTTCGCTCAAGGGCGGCATCGGAACCGCGAGCGAGGTCGTCGGCGACGTGACCGTCGGCGCGATCGCCGCGGTGAACGCGGCGGGCCAGGCAGTGGATTTCGCGACCGGGCGGGCGTTCGCCGGCGATCACGAAGTGGACGGCGAGTTCGGGGTCCGCTGGCCGGATCGGCCCGGCGAGGTGCCGGGGCAGCGGACGGATCTGAACACCACGATCGGTGTGGTGGCTTGCGATGCGGCGTTGACGAAGGCCGAGGCGCGCCGGCTGACGGTTGCCGCGCAGGACGGCCTGGCGCGCGCGGTGCGTCCGGCGCACTCGATGTTCGACGGCGACACTGTGTTCGCGCTGGCGACGGGCGCGCGAGACCTGCCAGGCGAGCCCGGGTCGTTCGCCGTGGCCGCGCGGGCGGGCGCGCTGGATGCGCTGTGCGCCGCGGCGGCGCGGGTGTTCGCCCGGGCGATGGTGCACGGGCTGCTGTCGGCGACTTCAGCGGCTGGGGTCCCGGCGTACCGGGACGTGTGGCCGGAAGCGCTGGGCTGAGGTCAGAACGGGTCTTGCGGGAGGGCGTCCTCGCTCCGTTCGAGGTCGGCGGCGCGCACGGCGGCCACGTACTCCTCGTCGATCTCCAGCACCAGGCCGCCGAACGACACGGTCGGCCCGAGCGAGGGATGCACGTTCACCGGGCCCAGTTCGGTCGAGCGCGGCAGCTGCTCCCACACCGAAACCGGCTTCCATCGGCGGAAGCTGCTGCAGGCGAGCACCGTCACGTGCCGATCGGTGACCACGACCAGGAAGTTCCGGTGCGCGGCCATCATCGACACCATCAGGGATGTGGCGGGGAACACGTACTGGACGACATCGCCTTCGGCCAGCAACGGACGGCAGCGTTCGCGGATCTTCGAGGACACCGGCATCCCGCAATTGTGCCCTGACCTGGGGATGAGCGGTAGCTCTCACAGTGTGGACTCGTTCGGTCCACGAACTAAGATGTGCGTGTGCTCCGGATCCGCCGTGAACTCGTCGACGAGATCGTCGCCCACGCCCGCCGTGACCACCCCGACGAAGCGTGCGGGGTGGTGGCCGGTCCTGCCGGTTCGGACCGCCCCGAGCGGTTCATCCCGATGCTGAACGCGGCCCGCTCGCCGACGTTCTACGAGTTCGACTCGGGCGACCTGCTCAAGCTCTACCGCGAGATGGACGCGAACGACGAGGTCCCGGTGGTCATCTACCATTCGCACACCGCGACCGAGGCCTACCCGTCGCGCACCGACGCGAACATCGCCGCGGAACCCGACGCGCACTACGTGCTCGTCTCGACAAGAGAGCCCGATTCGCACGAGTTCCGCTCGTACCGGATCGTGGACGCCGAGATCACCGAGGAGCCGGTCGAGATCGTCGACTGACTCCGCCGGTCCTAATGGAATAAAGCGCGGCGTCCCCGTCATATACGAACTGCGTCAGCGTGTAGGAACTCACCCGGAGGTAGAAAACCATGGCCGTGACCGTGTCCATCCCGACCATCCTGCGCACCCACACCGGCGGCGAGAAGTCCGTCGAGGCGTCGGGCAAGACTGTCCTCGAGATCATCGACGACGTCGAGTCGCGGCACGCCGGGCTCAAGGCGCGCCTGGTCAAGGAGGAGAAGCTGCACCGCTTCATCAACGTCTACGTCAACGACGAGGACGTGCGCTTCTCCGGCGGGCTCGACGCCGAGGTCAAGGACGGCGACACCCTCACCATCCTGCCCGCCGTCGCGGGCGGCGCGCGCTGAGCCGATGGCCCGCTACGAGTCCCTCCTCGACGCACTGGGCGGCACGCCGCTGGTAGGGCTGCCCCGGCTGTCCCCGACCGACGAGGTGCGGCTGTGGGCGAAGCTCGAGGACCGCAATCCGACCGGCTCGATCAAGGACCGGCCCGCGCTGGCCATGATCGAGGCGGCGGAGCGGGACGGCATCCTGCGGCGCGGATCCACGATCCTCGAACCGACCTCGGGCAACACCGGGATCTCGCTGGCCATGGCCGCGAAGCTCAAGGGCTACGGCCTGGTGTGCGTGATGCCGGAGAACACCTCGACTGAGCGCAAGCAGCTGCTGCAGGCGTACGGCGCGCGGATCGTGTTCTCGCCGGCCGCGGGCGGTTCGAACGAGGCGGTGCGGCGGGCCAAGGAGCTGGCGAAGCAGAACCCGGACTGGGTGATGCTGTACCAGTACGGCAACCCGGCCAACGCGGACGCGCACTATCGCGGGACCGGGCCGGAGCTGCTGAAGGACCTGCCGACGCTGACGCATTTCGTCGGCGGGCTCGGGACCACCGGCACGCTGGTGGGCGTGGGGCGGTACCTGCACGAGCACAAGCCGGACGTCCAGGTCATCGCGGCCGAGCCGCGCTACGGCGAGCTGGTGTACGGCTTGCGCAACCTCGACGAGGGGTTCGTGCCGGAGCTGTACGACGAGAGCGTGCTCAACGGACGCTATTCGGTGGGGGCGTACGACGCTCTTCGGCGGACGCGGGAATTGCTGGAGCACGAAGGCATTTTCGCCGGGATCTCCACCGGCGCGGTGCTGCACGCCGCGCTGGGGGTCGCGGAGAAGGCCGCAGCTCGGGGCGAGAAGGCGGACGTGGCTTTCGTGGTCGCGGACGCTGGCTGGAAGTACCTGTCGACCGGCGCGTATTCCGGGTCGCTGGACGAAGCGGCAGAACGGCTTGACGGCCAGCTCTGGGCCTGACCTGACGTCCGTGAGGGGAACCCTGATTCCTTCAGGGTTCCCCACACGGCAGTAAACCCCAGACGAGGGCGGGTACGCCTCGGTCGGAAATGTCTTGTGGGGTAAGGGTTTCCCA
>NZ_JBSHAM010000051.1:60453-69198 GCF_053611505.1 Amycolatopsis sp. NPDC054798
TTGGGGGTCGGTTGACTCTGGCTCATCCGGTCTGGCGGCCCGGGAGTGTGCCGGCCCCCCCGGCGTTGGGGCCACCCTTTATTCTTTCTGGGTCCCCCCCACGGCAGTAATCCCCTGACGAGCGCGCGTACGCCTCGTTCGTAATTGTCTTGTGCGGTAAGGGTTTCCCAGCGCGGTCCGATGTGGGCGAGTGTCGGGAATTCCGTCGCGTCCAGTTCCGCGAAGACTCGCTCGCGGTAGGTGTCGCCGCCTTGATCGCGACGTCGCGCGGCGGCCGCGCGTGAACTGATCTCGCCCAGCGTGTAGTGCCACACCGCTCGGTAGAGCTCCACCGCCGCTTCCGTCGGCAGCCCCGCTTTCTCCGCTGCCGCAACGATTTTCTCCGGGTACCACAGTCCTCCGACCGACAGCAGGTCGTCGGAGCGCAGTACTTCCACGATCCACGGGCAGCTCGCCAGCCCGTCCCGCATCGCCTTCGCGACCGCCACGATGCGCTCTCCCGGTTCGTCGGGAAGGTTCTCCGGCCGACGCATATTGCTCCGCGCGTAGTCGTCCAGCAGCAGAAGAAGCAGGCCTTCTTTGTCGCGCACGTGGTGATACAGCGCCATCGCCGTGCTGCCGACCTCGCGGGCGAGCCTGCGCATGGTCAACCCGGCTACGCCGTCCTCCTCGACGACCCGGTGAGCGGCGGCCACGATGTCGGCCTTGGAGATCTTCGGCGGTCGGCCGGTGCGCGCTGGCATGCCGTCATGCTACGTTTTTATACATGTATAAAAACTACTGGGGGACGGTCGCCGCGCTGGCGTTCGCAGTGGCGGTCGGGACCTTGCAGATGACCGTGGTGGTGCCGTTGCTGCCGCGGCTGCAGCTCACGCTGGGAGTGCCGCTCAGTTCGGTGTCGTGGGCGCTGACGGCGGGGCTGCTGGCGGGCGCGGTCGCGATTCCGCTGGTCGCGCAGCTGGGCGACCTGTACGGCAGACGCACGATGTCGCTGGTCGTGCTCGCGTTGCTGGTCGGGGGATCGGTGCTGGCGGCGGTGGCGGAGTCGCTGCCGGTGCTGGTCGTCGGCCGGATCCTGCAGGGGACGGCCGCGCCGTTGCTGCCGCTGGCGATCGGCCAGGTCAGGAACGTTCTGCCGCCGTGCTCGCTGCCGACCGCGATCGGCGTGCTGAGCGCGACGATCGGCGCGGGCAGCGGCGGCGGGATGATTCTCGCCGGGCTCGCCGGTGGGGACCATCAGCTGGTGTTCTGGGTGCTCGCGGCGCTCGGCGTGGTGGCGTTCGTGCTGGTCGCCGCGGTGCGGGAGGACCGGACGGGTGCCGCGCGGAGCGGTTCGCCGGACCTGCTGGGCGCGGTGCTGGTGTCGGGATGGCTGATCTGCCTGCTGCTGGCGATCAGCAAGGGGTCGGAATGGGGCTGGACGACGGTCGGTCTGCTGGTCGCGGCCGTCGTGCTGGCGTCGGTGTGGGTGGTGACGGCGCGGCGCACGAAGACGCCGTTGATTGAGATTCCGATGCTGCTGCACCGAAAAACTGTGGGCGCGACAGTGGCGTCGTTTCTGCTGGGCTTCGCGTTATTCGCCACGATCATGACGCTTTCGGCGTACGCGCAAAGCGTGCTCGGGGCGTCGGTGCTGCAGGTGGGCCTTTACCTCTTGCCGACGACGATCCTGATGCTGGTGGTTTCCGTGCTGGCCGGTGCGTTGATGCGCCGGTTCAGCGCGCCCGCGCTCGTCGCCGCTGGTTCGGCGGTGGTGCTGGTCGCCGCGTTGTGGCTGACGTCGTTGCCGGGGGACGGGCTCGGGCTTTATGCCGTCGCCGCGGTGCTGGGGCTGGGCATCGGGCTCGGTTACGCCGCGCTGGGCACGATGGCGGTCGAACACGTCGAGCCCGCGAAGACGGCCGCTGCTGGCGGGATCAACGCGCTGGTCCGGGTGGTGGGCAGCAGTCTCGCCGGAGCGGTCGGCGCGGTGGTGCTGCCGGCTGGCGGTCCAGGATGGAGCTTCGCGGTGGCGGCGGTGGCTGCGCTGTTTTCCGCTTTGTTCGCGGCCGCCTATGGGAACTTGCTCCGGAAGCCCGCAATGGTGTGACTGCCGGTCCGTGAAGGACTCCTTGAGGGAATCCAAGTCCGTGAAGGGGCCCCTCACGACCTCGCCGCTCCGGGAAGTCCGTGAAGGGCCCCTTGAGGGAATCAGATTCCCGGAAGGAGTCCTTCACGGACCACTACCCGGAGCCCAAGTTCAGGGATTTCTCCCGAGGCCGTCCGCCCGCCGCCGACGTAGCCTGAGGTCGTGAGCACACTGCCTCCCCTCCCGCCGACCTCGCCGCCGCCCGCCGCGGGCGGCAAGCCGGTCGACGCCGCGAAGCGAATCCTGCCGCCCAATCCCAAGGCCGCGGCATTCGTCGCGCTGGGGTTTGTGGCTGTGCTGTACCTGGTGGAACTGCTCGACGTGATCCTGCCGGGCGATTTCACGCACGGCGGGATCCTGTCGCGGGAGGCGTCCAGCCTCGACGGCATCCTCTGGGCGCCCCTGCTGCACGCCGGCTGGTCGCACCTGTTCTCCAACACGGTGCCGGTGCTGGTCTTCTCCTTCCTCGCGATGGCCGCGGGGATCGGCCGGTTCGCCGTGGTCACCGCGATCATCTGGGCGGTTTCCGGGATCGGCGTATGGCTCGTCGGACCGTCGAACGCCTACACCGTCGGCGCGTCCGGGCTCGCCTTCGGCTGGCTCGCGTACCTGCTGGTGCGCGGCCTGTTCCACCGGTCGCTCGCGCAGATCGCGGTCGCGGTCGTGCTGCTCGGCATCTGGAGCGGGATGCTCTGGGGCCTGCTGCCCGGCAACCCCGGCATCTCGTGGCAGGGCCACCTCTTCGGCGCGCTGGCCGGCATCCTCGCCGCGTGGCTGACCTCACGCGGCGAACGCGTCAAATCCCCGAAGATCGAGCCGACGACCCCGGGTAACCTCGGGATGTGAGTTCTCCTGGCGCGCCCATCGGTGTTTTCGATTCCGGCGTCGGCGGGCTCACCGTCGCCCGGTCGATTCTCGAACTGCTGCCCGCCGAACAGTTGCGCTACGTCGGCGACACCGCGCGCAACCCGTACGGCCCGCTGCCCATCGCCACCGCTCGCGAATACGCGTTGGCCGCTCTCGACGACATGGTCGAGAGCGGAGTGAAGGCGTTGGTGATCGCGTGCAACACAGCGTCGGCGGCCTGCCTTCGCGACGCGCGCGAACGCTACGACGTACCGGTGATCGAGGTGGTTCTTCCCGCCGCTCGCCGAGCCGCTGTTGCCACGCACAGCGGGCGCGTCGGACTGATCGGCACCGAGGGCACAGTGCGTTCGAGGGCGTACGACGACGCCTTCGCCGCAGCGCCGGACGTACGCCTCACCAGTGTCGCCTGCCCGCGCTTCGTGGACTTCGTCGAGCGCGGCATCACTACCGGCCGACAGATCCTCGGTCTGGCACAGGGCTATCTGCAGCCGTTGCTCGAAGCCGAGGTTGACACGCTCATCCTCGGCTGCACGCACTATCCGTTGCTGTCCGGAGTGCTGCAAATCGTCATGGGACAGGACGTCACGCTCGTCTCCAGCGCTGACGAAACCGCCAAAGACCTCTACCGCGTGCTGACCGAACTCGACCTGCTCGCCGAACGCGACGAGCCGCCGAAGCACGAGTTCCTCGCCACCGGTTCGCCGGAGCCGTTCGCCCGCCTGGCCCAGCGGTTCATGGGCTTCGCGCCCGGTGCGCTGGCCCCGGTCAGCGCGTGACGCTGCGGTGGCGCTGGGCGGAGTTAGGGTGACGGGGTGCGACTGACGATCCTCGGGTGTTCGGGCAGCGTTCCCGGACCGAACGCCGCCGCGTCCGGGTACCTCTTGGAGGCGGAGGGCTACCGGCTCGGTCTTGAGCTGGGCACCGGCACGTTCGCCCAATTGCAGACCGTGCTGGACCCGTTCGACCTGGACGCGCTCGTCCTTTCGCACCTGCACGCCGACCACTGCTCCGACGTCAACTCCCTGACAGTGCTTCGCCGCTACCACCCCGCGCCGCCTTACCCGGCGCGGCCGAGGCGGTTGCCGCTGTACGCACCAGCAGAAGCGCCTTCGCGCCTCGCGCACGCGTACGCAGCCGACGCCGTCGAGCGCGCTGCTGCGGATCTGTCGGACGTGTACGAATTCCACGAGCTGCGCGAAGAGACTGTCGTGATCGGGCCCTTCGACGTGACCGCTGTCGCTGTGTACCACCCGACGCCGGCTTTCGGCCTGCGCATCGCGTACGGCGGCACCATCCTCGCGTACACCGGCGACACCGGGCAGTGCCGCGGTTTGGGCGAACTGGCTGACGGCGTCGATGTCCTGCTCTCCGAAGCGTCCTGGACCGATGCCGCCGATCGTCCGCAAGGCGTGCATCTCTCCGGAAAAGAAGCAGGTGAACTGGCCAAGGAAGCCGGGGTCGGCCGCCTGCTGCTGACCCACGTCGCACCGTGGACCGACCGGAACGCCGTCCTGGCCGAGGCCAAAGCCGTGTTCCCGGATGCCGAGCTGGTGACCCAAGGCGCCGTCTACGACCTCTGATCGCGAAAGTGTCGGGGGGACGTCCTAGAGTGCTCCCCGTGGTGAGAAAAGATGGCAGGAACGACGACCAGCTCCGCGAAGTGAAGCTCACCCGCGGGTTCCAGAAGTGGCCTGCCGGGTCGGTGCTCGTCGAGTTCGGCAACACCAGGGTGCTGTGCGCGGCGAGTGTGACCGAGGGCGTGCCGCGCTGGCGTGCCGGGTCCGGTCTCGGCTGGGTCACCGCGGAGTACGCGATGCTCCCGTCCGCGACCAACACCCGCAGCGACCGCGAGGCGGTCAAGGGCCGGATCGGTGGCCGGACGCACGAGATCTCCCGGCTGATCGGCCGCTCCCTGCGCGCCTGCATCGACCTGGCGGCGCTCGGGGAAAACACCATCGTCATCGACTGCGACGTGATCCAGGCGGACGGCGGCACCCGCACCGCCGCGGTCACCGGCGGCTACGTGGCTCTGGCGGACGCGATCACGTGGCTGGGCGCGGCGAACCGGCTGAACGACCCGCAGCCGCTGTCGTCCTCGGTGGCGGCGGTGAGCGTCGGCGTCGTGGACGGCCGGGTGCGCCTCGACCTGCCCTACGAGGAAGACTCGCGCGCCGAGGTCGACATGAACGTGGTCGCCACCGACGCCGGAACCCTCATCGAGGTGCAGGGAACGGGCGAGGGAGCCACCTTCGCGAGGTCCACTTTGGACACGATGCTGGACCTGGCGCTGGCCGGCTGCGCGGAACTGACGCGGCTGCAGAACGAAGTGCTGGCGCTGCCGTACCCGGGCGAGCTGCCGGAACCGCGTCCGGACAAGAAGAAGGGCCAGAAGTGACCAAACTGCTGCTGGCCACCCGGAACGCGAAGAAACTGGGCGAACTGCGCCGGATCCTGGAAGCGGAAGGCATCCAGGGCGTCGAGGTGCTCGGCCTGAACGACGTCGAAGAGTTCCCGGAAGCCCCGGAAACCGCGCCCGACTTCGAAGGCAACGCCGAGGCCAAGGCCCGGGACGCGGTAGCCGCCACCGGCCTGCCCGCGATCGCGGACGACTCGGGCCTGAGCGTCGACGCCTTGAACGGCATGCCCGGCGTCCTCTCGGCCCGGTGGTCCGGCAAACACGGCGACGACGAAGCGAATCTGAACCTGGTGCTGGCGCAGCTGACGGACACCCCGGACGAGCGCAGGGGCGCGGCCTTCGTCTGCGCTGCCGTACTGGCCCTGCCCTCCGGCGAGACCACCACGGTCCGGGGCGAATGGCGAGGCACGCTGACGAGGGAAAAGCGCGGTACCAACGGTTTCGGCTACGACCCGATCTTCGTGCCGGAAAACGAAACCAAAACCAGTGCGGAACTGACCCCGGCGGAAAAAGACGCCGCCTCGCACCGGGGCAAAGCCCTGCGCGCACTTCTGCCTGCCCTGCGAAAACTGGCCGGCGCATAAACTCTGCACGAGGAGTCCCGTCCCGGAGCCGCGCTGGTGGCTCCGGGACGGCGCCCGGGCTAGTCTCGGCAAGCATGTGCGCCAATATCGTCCTTGCCGAAGACGATCCGAAACAAGCGGAACTGGTCCGCCGCTACTTGGAACACGAACAGCACACCGTCACCGTCGCGCCCACCGGTGAGGCCGCACTGGCGGAAATCCGCGCCGCGGAACCCGATCTTCTCATCCTGGACGTCATGCTGCCGGGCATGAACGGCCTGACCGTCTGCCGGACCATCCGGGCTTCCTCCGATCTCCCCATCCTCATGCTCACGGCAAGGTCGACCGAGGACGACCTGCTTCAGGGCCTGGACCTGGGCGCGGACGACTACGTCACGAAGCCCTACAGCCCGCGGGAACTCATGGCGAGGGTCCGGACTCTTCTCCGGAGGACGAACGCGGCGAAAGACGGTCCGATCAAAGTGGGCACGCTGACCGTCGACAAGGACAAACACGAGGTCGCGGTAAGCGGAAACCCGATCGAAACCACTCCGGGAGAATTCCGGATCCTGGAGGTCATGGCCGCCCGGCCGGACCAGGTTTTCACCCGGGCTCAGCTCTTGGAACATCTGCACGGCTTCGACCGCTACATCACGCAGCGTGCCATTGACGTGCACATCATGAATCTCAGAAAGAAAATCGAAGCCAACCCCAGAAAACCGGCGAAACTCCTGACGGTCTACGGCGTCGGCTACAAACTGACCGCGAAGTCCGATGCCCCGTAGCCTTCTCTTCCGCCTCTTCGCGGTAACCGCGGCCATCGCAGTGTGCGCCATCGCAGCCACCGCCTGGCTGGCCTCCCGGACCACTTCCGGTGCCATCGAACGAGAACAGGGCCAGCTCTTCGCCGACGACGGCACCATCTACCAGGCCCTGCTTTCTTACGCGGCAACCCATCCCACCTGGTCCGGCGCGACCAAAACCATCAACGACTACGCGGAGAAAACCGGCCGCAAAATCGTCCTGACCACCCCGCAGGGCAAACTGATCGCCAGTTCGGAACAGAACCCCGGCACACTCCCGCCGCAGCCGTCCGCGGTCATCGACCCCCTGGCGGTCGACACCCGCCTCGGCATCAAATCCACGCCCGACCGGATCGACCCCGACGCGGTCGGCCCCTACCAGCTTCCCGCGGACGAACGCGACGACCTCCGGGAAATCGCCGACAAGGTCCTGTCCTGCACCCAGCGCAGAACCGGACTGGGCAGCCTGGAAATCTCCCCGAGCGGCCATCCTCGAGTCATCGCCCCCGCAGGCACCGCGCAATGCGGCACCGGCCTTCTGGAACGCCCCACCGAGACCGAACGAGCCGCCCTGAACAAGCTGTCCGGCCTGATCGACGCCTGTCTCGGCCGCAACGACAGCACCGTCCCGGTCGCCAAACTCGCCCTGTCCTGGACCTTCGACGGCCCGGTCGTCCAAGCCACCGACCAGACCATCACCAACTGCGTGACCTCAGCCCGCAAGGAGCAGCTGACCCCCTACGTCGCCCCGGCGGCCTGGCTGTACATCACCGAAAAGGGCACCGACCAGCCCCCGACGGGTTTTGCTCTCTCCGCGGAAAACCGCACGAAACTCGTCGCCGTCACCGCCGCGATCCTGCTGCTGACGGTCATCGTCACCGCTCTGGCGTCGATCCGCCTGATCCGCCCCCTCCGCGCGCTGACCGGCGCGGCCCAACGCCTGAAAGCAGGCGAGACGGGTGCCCGGGTGCGCGTCAAAGGCAAGGACGAGATCGCCCGCCTGGCCGCGGCTTTCAACGACATGGCGCGGGCGAGGGAAGAACTGGAGAGCGCCCGCAAAGTGATGGTCAGCGACGTAGCGCACGAGCTGCGCACCCCGCTGGCCACCATCAGAGGCTGGCTGGAAGCGGCTCAAGACGGCATCAGCGAACTGGACGACGACCTGGTCGCCTCCCTGCTGGAAGAAGCTGTCCACCTGCAACACATCGTGGACGACCTGCAAGACCTCGCCCTAGCCGACGCCGGTGCGCTGCGCGTCCACCCGGAGCCGATCGACGCCAACACCCTGCTGGCCCACCTGGCCGCCGCGCACACCCCGCGCGCCGAAACCGCTGGCGTCCGGCTGTCCGTCCCGCCAATGGCGAATCCCGCTATCACCGCGGACCCAGTACGCCTGCGCCAAGCCTTGGACAACCTCGTCTCCAACGCCATCCGCCACACCCCGCCCGGCGGCTCGGTAACCGTCACCGCGGCCCAATCCGAAACCGACGCGATTTTCGAAGTAACCGACACCGGAACCGGAATCGCCCCCGAAGACCTGCCGCACGTTTTCGACCGTTTCTGGCGCGCAGACCCCTCCCGAAGCCGAAGCTCCGGCGGCAGCGGCCTAGGCCTGGCAATCGTGCGCAAACTAGCCGAAGCCCACGGCGGCGAAGTCACCGCCACCAGCACCCCCGGGGAAGGCACGACCTTCACCCTGCGTTTCCCCGCTCAATGAGCGTGATGGCCCCTTCGCTGCAGTTTTCCGTGAGGGGAACCTTCACAGCCCCTGATTCCCTCAGGGTTCCCCTCACGGCCCGCGCGAGTCCGTGAAGGGCACCTTCACGGACTTAGATTCCCTCAAGGAGCCCTTCACGGCCCGCCCCCCACCCGCCGCGCTGCCCCCAATGTGGCGTTGGGTGCGTCCCACGCACCCAATGTGGCATTCGGTGCGTCACATGCACCCAATGCCACATTGGGGCGCTAGCC